>DRLX01000595.1 GCA_011322715.1 Desulfobulbaceae bacterium | reverse complement strand
TGTGTTACGTACGCCGATTGCATATAGACTGCGGGCGTGCGCAATACTGCGGGAGAGGCAAAGAGCCTGTTGTCGCTCCTCGCTGCCCAGATAGCTGTTCCTGGAACTCATGGCCAGGCCGTCGGGTTCCCGGACAATGGGATGAGCAAGAATTTCTACATCCATATTCAGGTCGGTAACCATTCTGCGGATAACGGCCAATTGCTGAAAATCCTTTTCTCCAAAGACCGCAAAATTCGGACGGACTATATGCAACAGCTTGCAGACCACGGTGGTCACGCCATTAAAATGTCCCGGCCGATCAGCGCCGCAGAGATGACGGGACAGCTCCGGCACGGAAACCACGGTCTGAAATCCTGGGGGATACATGTCCTCTATTTTCGGCATAAAGAGAACGGACACGCCCTGGGAGCGGGCAAGTTCTTTGTCCCGTTCCGGATCAACGGGATATTGATCAAGGTCTTCGCCCGGACCGAATTGAATGGGATTGACAAACAGACTGACAACAACCTTATCCGCCTTATCGGCAGCCATCCTCATAAGGGCAAGATGTCCCTTATGAAAAAAACCCATGGTCGGCACAAGGGCAAGTGAATGCCCACACGACTGCTGTTCCCCGGCCCATGCCGTCATCTCGACCGGACTGGTAATAATGCGCACTGCTTTCTTATTCCAGTTCTTTCATCATATACTCAACCAGAGCGCGTTTTTGGCCCCGTTCTCCGGCCGGGGACTTCTCGGTCAGGCTGAGATACTGCTGGTAGGCTGTCACGGCTTCCGCATTTTTATGAAGAGCCGCATACACCCTTCCCAGGGCATACCGGGCATCGGCTTCAAAACCACTTACGGCGGTCAGCTCCTGATAACGGGCAAGAGCAGCTTGATAGTTTTTCGTCTCTTCATACAGACCGGCCAATTTAAAGAGCACAAGTGGTTTTAAGGGATTTTTAGCCTCGACCTCCTTGTTGACTTTTTGCAACTGGAGAATGGCTTCGGCCGGTTTACCATTTTTGATGGAGATTTGCGCAAGTTCAATTCTGGCCCAGTGCTCGGTCGGAGTAGAGGTGAAATCCTGTACAACCTTGTTCAATAAATCGACCTGATGGTCGGAATCCGCCTGCATCGCTGCATCCATGGCGGCGGTGGCCTTATTTTCTCTGTATGTTCGATATGACCCATATAGAGAAACAGCTGTGACCACAATGGCAATGACGGCGATCATGAACCATAAGGTGCGCTGATTCTTCCGCAAAAAGTCGATAAATGCCGGTGGCAGGTTCAGTTCATCCAGCAGGCCTGAAGTCTCTGAGACAGCGGTTTCTTTAATATGATTTGGATCAAATGCACTTTGATTGGCCATAATATTTTCTATTGTCCTTGGATATTTTTTAAAAACCCATAAACATCAATATGTTCGTGATTGACGCTGATTTCTCTATGCCCTATTTACCATCTCCATGGGCCATGCTCTTATGACGGGTTACAAAAAGGTCCCTTGTCACTATGCGTACAAGCGTGTAACTATACCCCCTGAATTGAAAAAAATCATTACCATTTTTTTAACGGAACAACGTAGATACCGTCGTCCAGATCTCTATGAATTCACAGCATATTTTTACGGTTTCAGAGCTTAACGGCAGTATCCGCAGCTTGCTGGAACAACGATTTTCATGGCTGAGCGTCAGTGGTGAAATATCAAATCTGCGCAGACCTTATTCCGGTCATCTCTATTTCACCCTTAAAGATGACAAGGCACAACTGAAGGCTGTTCTCTTTAAAATGCAGCAACGCTACCTTGAGGAGCAGCCGACCGACGGACTTGAGGTTATCTGCCACGGCAGGCTGTCGGTCTACGAACCGCGCGGAGATTATCAGCTCATAGTTGATATCATCGATTTTCATGGATCAGGCGCCCTGCGGGCAGCCTTTGAACAACTCAAAAAAAAGCTTGACAGCGAAGGGTTATTTGACAGTGATCACAAGAAAAAATTACCTGTGCTTCCGGAACATATTACGCTGGTTACTTCACCCAAAGGCGCAGCCGTCCATGATTTTATCCGTATAGCCCGCCGACGGTTTCCCGGGATACGACTTGCCGTCTACCCGGTTGCCGTGCAGGGGCCGGATGCAGCTCCGGAAATATGCCGGGCCCTTGATCTGCTCAATACGATTTCCACAACCGAAATTATTGTTCTCTGCCGTGGAGGGGGCTCCATTGAAGACCTGCAGGCCTTTAATGATGAACAACTGGCACGGACTATTTTTAATTCCAATATTCCGGTGGTCAGCGCCGTCGGCCATGAGATAGATTTCACCATAGCCGATTTTGTCAGTGACCTGCGTGCTCCGACCCCCAGTGCTGCTGCTGAACTTCTTGTCCCTGACAGAGAAAGTCTGACAGGCATCGTCGGTTCTCTGCAAAGAAGGCTCGTTCGGGTACAGCAGGGGCGGATTGATCGGCTCTCTGATAAACTCGCCCTGCATCGACAAAAAATTGGTGATCTTTCCTCACTGCTGTCGGACTTGTTCCTCAGGGTCGATCAGCAATCCATGCTGCTTATTCACGCTATGGAGAGGTTCCTTAGCAAGAAACAACAAAGAATAGACGGCATGCAGTTACGCCTTGAAATGCAAAATCCACGCCATAGATTAGAGGCGGCACAGGCAAGGATAGCGGAGCTGGAAACCAGAATAACAAGGGCAATACAACAGATTTTGGATACGCGGATCCGGAAACTCAGGCAACAATCCCTGCTTCTGGAAGCAGTCGGACCTCGCAATACCCTTGCCCGTGGCTACGCCATTGTCAGAAACAAGAGGACCGGAAAGGTCGTGACCGACGGCAGCACGTTGAAAGCAGGCGATCAGGCAAGAGTTTTTCTTGATCGCGGTTCTGTGGACGTGACGGTTGATCGCTGTTTCAGCAAAACCTTATGAGAATAAAAAAAGCCCTGCCGAGAGTAAATCTCAGCTGGGCTGTATTGATACTTGTTATCGTTGGGGTGCCTTGGCCGAACAGGCTAGGCTAATTCAACAGATTATCAAGTTCTTTGTCAATGGAGGCTATGACATTGGGCAAGTGCTCCGGATTAGTTTTTGCGGCCTTTTTCAGGGCATCCCCCCATTGTTTGAGCATTTTGTTATCCACTTTGCGTACAGCATTTTCCCGGCTCCATTCCATGCCGATTTTTCGCCCAAGCTGCTCAAGTCGCTGCCGTTGGTGCTCTCTAAGCTCCGCCGGAGTATTGGCTAAAATTTCTTTGGTAATATCTTTCCATCCTGCAATCAGAAAAGTTCCCTCCTGAAATATTTTATACCATTTCAGTTCTTCCGGTGACAGGGTGCTGAGATCTGATCCACATTCGGTTTGTTGAGCCGTCACACCAGCCCCATGTGGAACAGCCGCAGAAGCGGTTCCAACCGGAAGACAAAGCCAGGATAGACAAATAAATACTGAAAAAAGTTTCATGGCACAGTCTCTACAATCAGAAACAGGATAAAAGACACACAACCTGTCGCAATCGGGGTGAACATGCAAAAGTTTTACTCTAAAAATTGCGAAGACAGGTATTCTTAACAAGATATAAATAAATATAATTCTCTATGCTTTTTTATTATCAATAAATATTCTCCCTGTCAAGGGGAGAAAGGCATAAAAGTTCAATTTTTTATACTCCTGGTGCCTTTTTTAAAGAAGAAATAAATAACCCACTGATACAACGGCAAAAAAAAGTAGCGAACCTGCAAGCATCAATGCCAGGGCGGCTTTGATATGTTGTCGTCTCGGCGATACTCTATTATCACCGATAAAGGGTTTTTCCACGATTTCATTAAAATAGAAGCCGGGGCCGCCAAGTTGTATCGCAAGCAGACCAGCCATGGCAGCTTCCGGCCAGCCCGCGTTTGGACTGCTATGCTTATGGTGATCCCGAAGTAAAATTTTCCAGGCCGGCGCTCCCTGTTTTTCGGCAAAAAAAGATACCGCGATAAGGGCAAAGGATGACAGCCGGGCCGGGATATAATTGATCAGATCGTCGAGCAGGGCCGGTGCCCGGCCAAATTCCAGATATTGCGCATTCTTGTACCCAAACATTGAATCCATGGTATTGACCGTCTTATAGAGCATTGCCATAAATGCCGCCACAGGGACAGCCCAACGGTCCATCCCGAAAACAACACTTAAACCGGCGCCGACAACTGCATAAAACACCGGAGCAATCACCCCGTCCGACATATTTTCAGCCACGCTTTCCACGCAGGCGCGCACAATACCTTCGTAATTCAAACGGTTCGTGTCCCTGCCGACAATCAGACCGACCTTTTGCCTGGCCCGATCAAGCCCGGCTTCCGATGCCGTTTCTTTATCGTCCGGCAGGGCATGATAAACGGCCAGACCATGTTCAATAAGACTTCGCAGAGCAATGGTTGTGTACAGGAGCAGGACGGAACCGACAAAAAGAAAAAACGGCGATACCATCCAGAGTAAAAGAAATATAAGAGCAAGGCAGGCGGAGACGCCGACAAGAGTTGTTACAACTGTGAGTTGCCCTGCCCTGCGCAGAGAGATACGCATGTTTTGGAAAAACTTTCTTCGAAAAAACGATTCAAGTGCTTTGGCCAGTTCGGCAATCAGCATCACCGGATGCGGCAGGTGACGCGGATCACCAAATAAAAGATCCAGGGCAAGGGCAAGCCAAAGCCCGGGAAGTAATGCGTGCGCCGTTAATGGGAATCCGCCGAAAAAAAAATGTATAAAACCACTCACTTTACAGACCCAAAAGTTGATACACCCGGTCCATATCAAGCTGGGCGCGGACCAGATCGGCTAACCGGTCAAGGGCCGGTTCCAGGTCATAAACCGCTCCGCCTTCGGTACGCTCATCACATCCTTTTTTCCTGCGTAACCGGTTGATCCACCAGCGGCGGAAGCCATCAGCATCAAAGATCCCATGCAGATAGGTCCCCCATAGCCCATCGCCACCGGCAAGCCCGCACGCAGAGCCATCATCAAAACGCAACACAATTGCACCATCACCGGAACTGATCCCGTGATGAATCTCATAGCCGTGCACGATACAGCCGGAAGCCAGATGCGTGCCCTGCTTTCGGGTCAGTGTTTTTTCAGCGGCAAGCTCGGTGTCCATGTTCAGCAGGCCAAGTCCGACACATGACTCGCAGGAGGTGCTCTCCAGGCCGTGTGGGTCGGTCACCCTGCGTCCGAGGAGCTGAAATCCTCCGCAGATGCCGACAATTTCGCTGTCGTTGTTTGCTGCCTGGACAATTGCCTGATCAAGTCCGCTGCTGCGGAGGAAGGCCAGATCAGCGGCTACATTTTTGCTGCCCGGCAGAATGATCGCATCAGGATGGCCGAGATCCCGAACATTGGAAACGATGCGGACAAAGACATCCTCTTCCATCAACAGGGGTTCAATGTCGGTAAAATTTGAAATATGGGGCAGGTCGATCAAGACCACCTCCACATGCGTGCAATCCGGCCGTGTACTGCTGAAAAGACCGGCCTTAAAGCCCACCGAATCCTCCTGGGGAAGGCCAAGCTCACGGATAAAGGGTATTACCCCGTAGACCGGTTTGCCAGTATGGTCCAACAGGTAAGCATGGGCATCACCAAGGAGCCGCTCGTCACCCCGGAAGCGGTTGACCACAAACCCTGCCAGCAAGGCCCGCTCCCAGGGATCCATAACGGCGAGGTGGCCGATAAAAGAGGCATAGACACCGCCACGGTCGATATCGCCGACCAGGAGCGCTCCGGCACCGGCATATCCGGCCATGCGCGTATTGACGATATCATGGGATTTCAGATTGACCTCGCCCGGACTGCCCGCCCCTTCCAAAAGGAGCACATCATGTTCGGAGGCCAGGCTGTCATAGGCCGTACACACCTTCTGCCAGGCGGTTTTTTTGTAACGCACATAGTCCCGGACGTTCATATTGCCGACCGGTCTGCCAAGCACGATAATCTGACTGCCGACATCTGAATTGGGTTTAAGGAGAATGGGATTCATCCGCACGTCCGGATCCAGCCGACAGGCCTGGGCCTGGACGACCTGTGCCCTTCCCATTTCGCCTCCGTCTCTGGTCACATAGGAATTGAGCGACATATTCTGGGCCTTGAACGGGGCAACCCGAACGCCATCCTGAAGAAGTATGCGCCCAAGCGCAGCCACAAGCACGCTTTTACCCACATCAGAACCGGTTCCCAACAGCATCAGGGCGGGTTTTTTCTTTTGTATCACCAGGTTATTCTTTTTTTCCCGAACGTTCTTTTTTCCACTTACGCCTGGTCTGCTCTCTTTTTTTGCCCCGGCGGAAGAAAGCAGGACCTGCTGCAGGGCCTGAATCAGCTGTTCGTTGTCTGTTCGTGTCCTGACGGCTATGCGAAAATATCGATTATCAAGATTTTGATAATCACCACAGGGCCGGATGGCGATATGGTGATCGCTCAACAGAATTTCAGCAAGTAATGCTCCTGAAATTTTTTTGTTTTCCGACCGGAGAAGAAGAAAATTTACCGATGAGGGAAAGGGAAAAAGATCAGGCAATGCAGACAGGGAAGTGGTAAGAAATGCCCGTTCCTGCGTAATCAGTTGATAACTTAGTTCAAGATACCGGTGTGGTGAAAAGGCAAATGATCCGATGTCGGATGTAGACAGACATGCCTCGCCGACCACCTGAGCAAGGGTATTCACCCGCCAGGGAGCGCTGTTTTCCCGCAATCGTCGGCACAAGTCGGCAGAGGCGGCCACAAACCCGAGGCGCAGACCGGGAACGGCAAAAATTTTGGTCAGGGAATAGAGAACAAGCAGGTTGTCGGCGCAACCGGCAATACTCTGATAAGAGGGAATGAAACCGGCAAAGGCCTCGTCAATCAGAAACCAGGCATCGGCATGGTTTCGGATAAGGGCAAGTAACCGGTCACGATCAATCAGTCGGCCGGTGGGATTATTGGGCTGCCCGAGGATGATGAGATCTCCCGGCCTGATAGAATCGGACAATTGTTCAAGATCCGGCTGAAAGCCATCCCCACTTTTCAGTGGAAAATATGCAATATCAATGGCCGCCTTGCTGCATGCCGTTTCGTAATCAATATAGGACGGCACACCTATAAGCGCACGCTTCGGCTGCAGAATTGAGGGAATCTGAAAGAGAATATCCGAGGTGCCGTTGCCCGCGACAACCTGTTGCGGGTTCAGGGAAAAAAATGCGGCTATCTTTTCCGTCAGACCAGTACTGCAAGGATCGGGGTAGTGGATGAGATCAGGGATATGATCGGTAATCAGACCTGGGAGAAAATGCGGCGGTCCAAGCGGATTTATATTGGCGCTGAAATCGATCAGCTCCTCCGGGCGGCAGCCGACTTTCCGGGCAAGATGCCGGATATTGCCTCCGTGTCCGCTCATCAATGACTCCAGTATGCCAGTGATACGGCAAGGGCGACACCGACTTCACTGAGTTCACAGATTGCGCCCAGGGTATCGCCGGTTGCCCCGTTAATTTTCCGTTTACACATCCAGGCAAAGGCCACGATAATTGCCGCAAAGATAAGGACCAACAGGACACCTGTCATGCCTCCTGTGAACATGGCCGTCACTCCGAAAAATACAAAGGCCCAGATCCCGGCAAGACGGGAGCGGTTGGAGTAAAAAAGTGTTGCCAATCCACCCTCGGAACGGGCATAGGGCAGCAGGGCCATGAAAATGACAATAGCGCACCTGCCGGCAATGGGCATCAGAAATACGGCACGAACCGCCCCCGGCCGGTCAAGGGTGGCAAGAGCGGAGAATTTCAGCAACAGGACCATTATCAGGGCGATAACCCCCATGGCACCAATATGGGAATCCCGCATAATTGCAAGAATCCGTTCCCTGGGTCGGGAGCTGAAAAAACCGTCCGCAGTATCGGCAAGACCGTCTAAATGAAATCCACCGGAAACAGCAAGCAGCACAAAGGTGGTCAGCGTTGCGGCCACCAGAGGCGGCAGCAGGCCCCAGAAAAGCAGGCCAAGCAGAGAAGCAAATGCTCCCAGGACCAGGCCGACGACCGGAAAAAAAGGTATGGAAGCGGCCAGATCATCGGATCCGCTCCCATAGGTACCGGGTAACGGAAAAACGGTCAAAAAACGGATGGCGGCGATAAAAGGTGCCAAAAGGAAACCTGCTACTCCGGTGTTCCTGTCACGCCTGCATCGGCAAAGGTAGCGACCTCGGTCAAAATCGCCCTGGAAGCCTCCACAAGATTCAGGGCAAGGGCGGCGCCGGTGCCCTCGCCAAGACGCAGATTAAGATCTAAAAGCGGTTTTTTCCCCAGCTTTTCCTGCATGGCCTGGTGCCCGGGCTCCATACTGCGATGGGCGCATATAATATAATCGCGGGTAAAGGGTTCGATACCCTGGGCGATAAGGGCGCCGGCGGTTGAAATAAATCCGTCGACAACAACAGGCTTTTTCCGGGCGGCAGCGCCGAGAATCAAACCGGCGATTCCGCCGATTTCAAAACCGCCGACCTTGGCCAGTACATCCAGGGCATCATCCTTATCCGGATGGTTTACTTCAAGTACTTTCTCTATAATTTTGATTTTTCCTTCTAACTCACCATCATCAAGCCCTGTCCCTCTACCCGTCAGGTCCCGGACCGAACTTCCGGTCAGGACTGCGGCAATGGCAGTGGATGGGGTAGTGTTGCCGATCCCCATATCGCCGGTGGCAAAAACATCAACCTGGTCGGCAAGGGCATAGGCCACTTCAATACCGGCTTCAACGGCCAGGACCGCATGCGTCCTGCTCATGGCCGGTCCTTTGGCAATATTGTTAGTACCGGAAGCTATCTTTTTTGACCGGATAGCCCCCTTACCGACTAAGTCGTCCAGGTCGGCGGCCGTGCCCATGTCAACAACTTCAACCTTTGCCCCGGCCTGTCCGGCCAAGGCATTAATGCCGGCACCACCGGCCACAAAGTTATAGACCATCTGAGCGGTGACCTCGGAGGGATATTTGGAGACGCCCTCTTCAGTCACTCCATGGTCACCGACCATGACGACAACGGTTTTCCTCTCAACCGGCGGTTTGAGGGAACGGGTCATTCCGGCAAGATCAACGGCCAGATCCATCAGATCACCAAGGGCCCAATGAGGCATGGTCAACTGTTCAAGATGGGCGGTCGCTTGATCGCGATAGCTTGTATCCTGGGGAAAGATCTCTTTGACGACCGTATCTAAAAACGAATTTTCTTTTTGCGTTATTGGTTTCATTTGACATCCAAATTTATTTTTTTCTAATTTTTTTTTCTTATCAAATCGAGGAAACCGGCACGATCAATTGAAATTTCCTGATAGAAAATGATCAGCCGGGCAGGGCCAACATTATCATCTCAGCTGAAGCTTTATTTCAGCAGGAGCGGAATGCCGCAACTTACGAAAAAGACCTGGTCGGCAAGAGCCGCAACGCAGCGATTACAGCGCCCGACAAGGTCGCGATATCTACGAGCAAGCCTATTTTCCGGAACAATCCCCTGCCCCACCTCGCCGGTGACCATAATAACGGTCCCGCAGTGCTGCACGGCAGCATGGGCAAGGTCATTGACACGCGGGATGAGTTCCTGTTCCGTTAGTAATTCCCCTCTGTTGTCGACATCAAAAAGCAGGTTATTGATCCACAGGGTCAGGCAGTCAATCACGATGGTTGTGCCCTGCTCCGCCTGTCGAATACTTTTTTCCGGAGAAATTTGTTCTTCAATCGTCTGCCATCCAGCTTGAATACGAGCTTCCTGGTGCAGGCGAATACGGTCCGCCATTTCTTTGTCCGTGCAGGGACAGGTGGCAATGAACAAGTGCGGCCCGTCAATACCCTCAGCCATCCGTTGTGCAAAATCAGATTTTCCGGACCTGCAACCGCCGGTAACCAGAATAAGCGCATTTTTCGTTCCTTTTTTTTCAGTCATGGATTGATGAACCTGTAGATTGCCTGTAACAGCTTACGATTACCTCATCGATTCAAACCGGTTAAAACACCACCTTGTGAATGCAGGGAAACCGTTGTCCAGGAGCCGTACCCGATATCAAAAAGCAGGTAGTTTTTATGGTCAATCCCAAGCAGCAGGCAGAGCATGGTCCTGATGACTCCCCCATGGCTGACGATAAGGAGTTGCCGGTCCTTGTCTTTTTCCGCCTGATGCCGCCAATCATCGGCAAGGGTCTGTAGTCTGGTGACAAAATCAGCTATGGATTCTCCGCCGGGAAAACAAAAATGATAATATTCCTGCCAGGCGGAAATATCAGCCCCTTCTTTAATGAGCTCGGTAAAGGTTTTCATCTCCCAACGACCGAAATCAATTTCCCGGAGCCGGTCATCAAAAATAACACTGGAGACCACCCCCTGCTTCGTCAACTCCTCCTGAGTCTGTGTGGTCCGGAGCATAGGGCTGCATACACAGGGTACATCTTTCGGCAAGCGGGCACCAAGCCTTGTACATTGCAGGCGCCCTTTTTTAGAGAGAGGGACCTCGGTTGTACCAAGCAGGGCGCCCCTGGGCGCAGTCGTCCTTCCGTGTCGGATAAAATGCAGATCCAGAACCATGAGTGGTTTTACACACCATCGGCCAGGGCACGGTCATAGAGTTTACCGACCCCGTATTCATTGCGCCGTTGGAATTTCTCCCAGGAAGGCCCGATCAGCTGCATTTCCGGATATTTTTTCTGGATATCCATGGCGATTTCCATTTCCTTGGTACAGCCGGTTGAATAAGTAGCATCTTTCCCGGTCCATTCCGGCGGCACCTTTTCTCCCATCAGCTCAAAGGCTTTTTCAATATCACCAACCGTCTGAAAACGCCAGATATCAATGACGCCGGAACGTTGAAAAATTTCCCACATGTACATGATATCATCGGCATCCATGCCTTCTTCAAAATATTCACCTGGATTTATAATAACGATATCATCGATAGTTGAACGAAGATGATCAACAAAAACATTAAGAATTTTCTTGGCCATGGCCAACTGGCCGGGAATCGAGCCGACAATGGCGGAATAAAACATGATCTTTTTGCCCTGCTGCTTTTCCTTTTTGGCCATATTAATCAGATATTGGGCCTTGGCCCTGAGATCCGACTCGGAAAAACGGATGACGGCCGGGTGATGTTTTTTCAAAACTACCCTGATGGAGCCCTCACCCTCCCTGATAAAAGAAATCATGTCTCTGGTAAACTGGAAATGATTATTGATACATACCTCGTTTCCGTTGCATCGGTTGATGACAAGATCAGCCTCTTTAAAGGACCGGGCAAAGGTGATCGAGGTGCGTAACGGGTTAAACCGTTCGCCGGTACCGTCGGAAACAACCAATAATTTATTGTCTTCATGCAACCGGCGAAGCAGCTCATTTTTGGAAATTGACGCGTCGCTTATCAGGGTTGCTCCGGCCAGAGCCTTTTCCAACACGGGATCTTCAAGAATATCGCCATATGAAATCCGCCGGTAAAAAAAATCCTGCTTCACCGCTAAAATAACCTTGATACCAAGATTCATCAACAGGCGAATAATAGCGAGATCAAAGACGATTTCACCGGACTGGCCGGCGATCCAGAGCAGGTAGGCCCTCTTGCTGGAAAGAAGAATATGCCGCAGCTTATCGGAAAACCACTGCCAGCCGCCACCCGATATGGTTTTGTTCATTATGGCGCGAACTTCTCCTATGTCCATACGTCCCTGCCGGATGGCGCGAACGGTTGACAGGAGCAGCAGCCGCTGCAGCTTTAACAGGTGAACCTGCAGGTCAATATCGTTTAATGTGGAATGATCATCAAGCTGTAAGCCCTGCCTGGAAACAAAGGCGTCGTGGAATTCTTTTGAGGCTAGAAAGCGGGCCGTCTGCATATTTTCGCGTTCACGCACCCTGGCAAGAGGCCGGTTGATTTCAGAGATTGTGGTAAAGATGCCAAGAAGCCGCTTCTCAAGACGTGTGGGCAGCAGCACCCGGGAGGTGATTTCATGCTGATACTTGATGGACAGCAGGCTGAGCATGTACTTGCGTCTGTATGTGTCAAGAACGGCCTGGGAAACCAACTCCTCTATCCGGTCCCATATTTCACCATAAGCTGCAGACAGCAGCGTATCGCCACGTTTTTCAATAATGGCGGAAAAGAGTTCATCGGAACATGGGTAATAATTTTTTTCCCCGTCCATGTGGACGATAAAGTTGAGCTGCTCCGGAGAGGCGACTTTGTCCGGAAAGGCTTCATAGGCCAGATGATTTTCCGTGTAAAAATTTGTCAGCCAGGCATCGCGTTCAGCATCTCTTCCTGTCTGATTATCCTCTTTCAGGTCCATGGCCCAAACCTATCTTTTCTCTAACCGGGCAACAATTTCATCAGCCACTTCTTCAATCTCCCGTCCCTGAACATCTATTTCAATGTCGGCCGCTTTTCGATAGCGGGGCAGCCGGTCGGCATATAATAATTTTGCCTGATCAATATCCTGCAACAGGGGACGTTTTTTAATTTTTTTCTTTGCCTTCGGATGCCGACTGATGGACTCCAGTATTGCCTCAACGCTTGAATGCAGATAGATAACCAGGCCGAGCTTATGCAGTTTTTTGACCTGAAAAAAACCGCCGCCGGTGGAAACGATGGTATGTTTGACGTTTTTTCTCAGCCAGTCAGCGGTCTGTTGTTCAAGGTTTCGAAAAAACGGCTCCCCATGGTCGGCAAAGATATCACGAATTTTCATCTTGACCATGGTCTCAATCAGATCATCGGTATCGACCGTATAGCAACCGGTTTTTTGGGCCAGCATGCGGGCGGTTCTTCCCTTGCCTACACCCATAAAACCGATAAGAATTATATTTTTTGACATTTTTTTTCGCTTTTTTCTCAGTTCAGGTTACTTGGATATTCCGGTATTTTTCCAGGATGGCCGGGTAGTGTCCG
>DRLX01000594.1 GCA_011322715.1 Desulfobulbaceae bacterium | reverse complement strand
TCCATACGAGAGCAGGTCTCTCTTCAGGACATGGTCGATCTCACCCGACTCATCCTGGCCTTGCTTACCAGGTAGGGTCCTCCCGGCCTGAGGAACTTTCCTGTCCGCAGACACACCCTGCAAGAAAAGATGATGGACCACGGGAATGGTCCCATGGTTATAAAATGATGATGAACTCGGAAAAAGTCAAAATGTTTTTAAAAATGGCTAAGTAAAAACACAGATATACAGGTAAGCGCAGACTCCGAGGAGTAGTGTTCCGGGGCGGGTCTCAACTATACAGGTAGTATGTTATGAGTCGCCCCGGGACACACGACGCAGTAGATCGAAGTTTTTACGACGCCATCAATGATGGCTATCTCAATGTCAGGGTACCCGGCCTACCCGCTACCACCTCACCGATAATCCGGCACTCGAGCTGATAGCCGGCATCGGCAAGCCCGGCCAGTAGAATAGCCGCATCTTCGAGCGGCATGGCATAGACAAGGCCGCCCGAAGTCTGGGGATCATAACAGATCATTTCCAACCCGTCCGCTTCCTCCTGTCCGCTATCCACCCATTGTTTATAAAAGGAACGGTTGACGTGCGCCCCTGCCGGAATAATGCCCATGTCCGCATATTCAAGCGTATCATCCAGGACAGGGATATCATGACGACGGACCAGGGCGGCAACGCCTGAGGCCTCGGTCATCTCGTGCAGGTGCCCAAAGAGCCCGAAACCTGTAATATCCGTGCAGGCATGAACGGTTAACTGCTTTTCCCGGACCAGCTCGGCCGGCAACCTGTTCAGGGTCGCCATCACCTCAACAATTGCAGATTCAAGCTCCTCCGCCGCCAGTCCCCCCTTCAGGGCAGTGGACAATATTCCCGTCCCCAAGGGTTTGGTTAAAATCAAAACATCTCCAACTTCCGCCCCTGAATTCAGTAAGACCCTGTCCGGGTGAACGATGCCGGTAACCGACAGGCCATATTTCAATTCTTCATCTTCAATGGAATGACCGCCGACCAGCAGAGCACCGGCCTCCTTGATTTTAGCGAGTCCGCCTTCAACGACCTGCCGAAAAACTTGATCTTTCATAGTTTTCACTGGACAGGCGAGGATATTCATACACAACAACGGCCTGCCGCCCATGGCGTAAACATCCGATAAGGCATTGGCTGCCGTGATCCTGCCGAAATCAAAGGGATCGTCAACAATGGGAGTAAAAAAATCAAGCGTCTGGATGAGTGCCGTCGTCTCATTGAGACGATACACCCCGGCATCATCACAGGTTTCCGATCCGACAATCAGATTGGCGTCCGTCGGCAGCTGCAAGCCGCATAATATCCGACCCAGGTCCCCCGGGCCAAGTTTGGCCGCTCAGCCGGACGCCTTGACCGTGGCCGTCAATTTATTTTCTTTTTCTTTCATAGACATTTCCTGCACTCGTCAAAATCAGCCAAGCTGTCCGCTACCCGTGCAGGGTTTTCCTGCCGACAACCGCTCTTGTGCATTATTGTTTTACCCACAAACAATTTTCTCCTCAATATTCCCCTTTCTATCCGCCCTTTATATCAGATGCATCTATATTTTGTTGAAAAAAAAGGGGGAATCTGGTTTGAAAGAATAAAATTATATGTTTTTTTGTGGAAGGCACAGGGATTTTCTCTTTGTGCCTTCTCAATTTTCATCACAATGCAGACGGCAAGACAGATGAATGAAACCATTGTTGACACCAGGTTATCGGATAAACCAAAGCATGAATGTGGAATCTGTGGGATATTCGGCCACGAGGAGGCCGCCAAACTGACCTATTTCGGCCTCTATGCCTTACAGCACAGGGGACAGGAAAGTGCCGGTATAGTTTCTGCAAACGGAGACAAGGTCTTTCTCCATAAGGATATGGGGCTTGTTTCCGAAGTTTTCAGCGAGGCCAACCTGCAATGTCTGGCAGGCCACCTGGCAGTCGGCCATGTCCGCTACTCGACAACCGGTGAATCCAATATCATCAATACCCAGCCCTTTCTGGTCAACCACAAGGGAATGCCCCTGGCTGTCGCTCATAACGGAAATCTGGTCAACACCCTTGACCTGCGCAAGCATCTGGAAGAAAAGGGATCAATCTTCCAGACCTCCATGGACAGTGAAATTGTGGTCCATCTTATGGCCAGGACCCTGGATATGGGATTGGCCAAGGCGATTAAAGAATCCTTTGCCTGTATCAAAGGGGCCTATTCACTGCTGCTGATGACCAAAGATACGATGATTGCTGTTCGCGACCCCAACGGATTTCGCCCCCTCTGCCTGGGACGGTTGGAAAACGGTGCCTATGTCGTTGCTTCGGAGACATGCGCCCTTGATCTTATTGAGGCTGATTACCAGCGGGATGTTGAACCAGGCGAAGTTCTGATCATCAATAAAGATGGTCTGGAATCCATTTTTCCCTGGGCCCCGCGCCAAAAGAGTTTCTGTATTTTTGAACATGTCTATTTCGCCCGGCCCGACAGCGATGTTTTTGGCTTTAATGTCTATGAAGCCCGCAAGCGTATGGGCGCAATATTGGCCAAAGAGGCAAAGATTGATGCCGATTTTGTCATGCCCTTTCCCGATTCCGGCAACTATGCGGCTATCGGTTATTCGCAGGCATCGGGTATTCCATTGGAAATGGGTATGATCCGTAACCACTATGTTGGTCGGACCTTCATCCAACCCAGCCAGTCAATGCGTGACTTTTCCGTCAGGGTAAAGCTCAACCCGGTCCGGTCACTGCTTGCGGGAAAACGTGTCATTATTGTTGAAGATTCCATCATTCGCGGCACCACCGGTCGCAGCCGGGTTCAGTCCTTGCGAAAAATGGGGGCACGGGAAATCCACATGCTGGTCAGTTGTCCGCCTACTCGTCACCCCTGTTTTTACGGTATTGACTTCCCTTCCAACAAAGAGCTCATTGCCGCCAAGCATAGCGTGGACGGCATTCGCGATCACCTTGGCCTGGATTCCCTCACCTATCTCAGCCTTGAGGGACTGGTCGAGGCTACGGGCCTTGGTCCTGAAAATTTCTGCCTGGCCTGCTTTACCGGCGACTACCCTATTGAACCGGACCGGACTTTTCACAAAGACGCCCTGGCGGGATGCGGCTGCTGACGATCTTTTTCCTGACCACTGCGCAACTGAAATTTACCCCCCGGAAGAGAGGGTGGAACCGACTTTTTCCCCTTTCAGGAAATAATATTCAGCCGCCCTCAGGGTTCCGGTGACGAAAATTTTACAGATTTTCTTTGTCTCCATGACAAGTTGTGCTAATCTGTAATCATATGCATGGTTGCACAATTTCCGTTCCACACAACTGATGCGTCAAGGTGGATCCAACAAGAGATGCTCTATATCCACGACCAAGAGATAAAAAAATCCCGGTTCAACAGCCCGATTTACACGATAATTGACTGAAATAATAATAGATACATACCTGTGCAGCGGATGCGCCACCTGCGTGGAACTCTGTCCACAGGTGTTTCGCCTTGATCCGGTCAACGAAAAAGCGGAACTGATCAACCTGCAGCCGGAAATAACGGATGAAGTCTACCAGGCAGCCGCCTTTTGTCCTGAAAAGTGCATTGAAATTATAGAATAGAATTTTTTCCGAAAATAGCCCATGAAATGATACCGATCCCGGCTACTTTCATAACAGCGAAGCGGTGTCATTATTGAGACTATGGTCTGAAAACCCGATCCAGCCATGCCGGCTTATCAGAATTTGGAGGTCATCCCATGAATCCCGCCACCCTTATTCCAACACCAGACACAATCCCCGTTGGCTGGGGCTGGTTCCACATTCTCCTGACCCTTACCTTTTTTCTACATATCCTGGCCATGAACGTCATGTTAGGGACGGTCATCATTGCCTTTATCCAGAGTCTTGGCCCTGAAGACAAATATTTGCCGCTAAATCAGGAAATTGCAAAAAAAATACCCTACAGCATCGCCCTGGCGGTAAATCTCGGTGTTGCCCCTCTCCTCTTTGCCCAGGTCATTTTCGGGCATTTTCTCTATGTAAGTTCATTGCTCATGGCTGTTTTCTGGCTCTCCATCGTTGCCCTGCTGATTATTGCCTATTATTCCGCCTACATTTTTTGGTACAGGCACCAGGACATGCAGGCCGGTCGAACCTTCACCACCGGACTCACCATGGTGTCCCTGCTCGCCATCGGTTTTTTTCTCAGCAACAACATGACAATGATGCTGCACCCGCAATCCTGGACACGTTATTTTGAGCATCCGGACGGCTTTCTCCTCAACTTCAGCGATCCCACTCTTATCCCCAGATACCTGCACATGGTCGTATCCGCCATCGCCGTCGGCGGCCTGGCGATTGCTCTCTGGTATACCTACCAGGCATCCCGTGGGCAAAAAGGGAGTTCCAGATGGATTAAATACGGCTGCACCTGGTTTGCCGGTGCTACCATCGCAAACTACGGCCTTGGTTTCTGGTTTTTCGGCGTCCTGCCGCATGGTTTGATTGTTCCCTCCACTCTTGTCGGCGGCCTGTTTTCTCTTTTTCTCATCCTGGCCATCGTTACCGGTGCAATTTCCATCATCCAGGCGCTTCGCTATCAACCATTACAGGCGCTCTGGTATACACTGGGCACCATCCTGCTTATGGTTTTTATGCGCGACCTGCTCAGAGTCGCCTATCTCAAGCCCTGGTTTTCGCTCTCCGATTTGCAGGTGGAGTCCTCATGGTCTCCCTTTCTTATTTTTCTACTAAGTTTTATTGGAGGTCTTGCTCTTGTCGGCTGGATGCTGAAAACCACATATGCAGGAATTCACGATAAGGAGTTGCGGTCATGAATTATCCGGTTTGGAATCTTGATATCTTCGGCGGCGGTCTTCTGATCGCTTTGATTGCTGTCTTTCACGTTTACATTTCCCATTTTGCCGTCGGCGGTGGGCTTTTCCTCGTGCTCACTGAGATGAAGGGGTATCGTGAAGACAATCCATCCATCATTGAGTATGTCCGCAAGCATGCCAAATTTTTTCTGCTGGTCACCATGGTTGCCGGCTCCATGACCGGGGTCGGCATCTGGTTCACCATTGCTCTGCTCAACCCGTCGGCTACCTCAACCCTTATCCATTATTATGTTTTTGGGTGGGCCACCGAATGGGTATTCTTTCTCCTTGAAATCATATCACTTTTTATTTACGCCTACACTTTTGGCCGTCTCGGCAGAAAAACCCATCTCCTTATGGGCTGGATATATTTCGGCTCCGCCTGGATGTCGCTTTTCATTATTAACGGCATTATCGACCTGATGCTGAGCCCCGGCAACTGGGTGCAGAACCACAATTTCTGGTCGGGGTTTTTCAATCCCACCTTCTGGCCGTCACTCTTCTTCCGCACCTTTCTCGCCCTGATGATCGCCGGTCTGTTCGGCCTGCTGACCTCCACCCGCTTAAAGGACAGGGAATTGCGCCATAAGATGGTCCGCCACTGCGCCCTGTATCTATTGATTCCGTTTTTTCTGCTTCTTGCCTCGGCCTGGTGGTACAAGGCTGCGCTGCCGCCGGAACTGCGAATCATGCTGTTTCAGACCATGCCGGAGATGAAACCGTTTATTACCGGGTTTGTCTATTTATCCGTGCTGCTGATGGCGGGCGGTCTGCTGATGGCGGTCCGTATCCCAAGGCGTTTGAGCTGTACTGCAGCCATTGTCCTGCTTATCATCGGACAACTGTACATGGGATGCTTTGAATTCATGCGGGAAGGTGGTCGCAGGCCTTACATCATCCATAATTACATGTACTCAAATTCCATCCGAACTACGGAACTGGCATCCGTCCGAAAAAAAGGTGTCCTGCAATCGGCGAAATGGGTGCAAGAGAAAAAGGTCTCCAGGGACAATCTCCTGCAGTCCGGTCACGAACTGTATAACCTTCTCTGCCTACCCTGCCATTCCATCGGCGGTCCCCTCAACGACATCAAGAAGGTAACGAAAAATTTTACCCCTTGGGGTCTGACCAACATGATCGGCGCCATTGACCGCTTCCATCCCTATATGCCTCCATTTCCCGGCAACCGGCTCGAGGCTAAGGCCCTTGCCGCCTACATCGCTTCGGAGCTCAACGGCCGTTATGATTCCGACCAGCCGGTAGCAATCCCATCCACAGCCAAACTTGACCTGCCGGCCTTTAATCCCAAGATAGACAGCTATGTCCTGTTGTCCTGGACGGATATGGGCATGCAGGCCATGACCGATACCTCAAATGAATGGATGATCCTGCCGCCCGGTGTTAATCTGCATGCGCTGCTGATCAAACGTGATGAATCTCCCGAGATCATCACCGATGACGTTCGCATCACCTATGCCATTGATCCTGCCTTCAGCGATCCGTCGGCACAAATTCCTTTCTGGAAAAACAGCAAACAGCTTTTCGGGAAAAAACTTGCCGACAATACCGGCCTTTCCGGCAATGGACTGACAGGGACCATGCAGAGCGGCGATAATGATTTCCATGCCGACCTGTTGCCGGTGGTTCCGTATCCCGCCGACGGCGGATATATGCCGTACCCGTCAATGACCATTACCGCAACCGACATGAAGGGTACGGTCCTGGCGAGGACGAAGACCGTTGTCCCCACGGCAACGGAAATGGGTTGCAACAGTTGTCACGGCGGTCTCTGGCGCGTTGACGGCCGGGCCGGTATTTCCACAGCCACCGCCGGTAATATCCTTAAAGTACACGACCGGCTCTCGGGAACCAGCCTGAGCAAACAGGCCGCAACCGGCAAACCGGTACTCTGCAGGAGGTGTCATGCCGACAGTCGGTTCGGGGAAAAAGGCGATGGTAAACAGCTGAACATGTCCGCCTCCATCCATGGCTTTCATGCCAACTTCCTTGCTCCCCAGGGCGCCGATGCCTGTACGGCCTGTCATCCCGCCGGAGAGCTTGGTGCCAGCCGCAGTTTTCGTGGTATTCACCACTCCCTTGATCTCAACTGTACCAACTGCCACGGATCGCTTGCCGACCATGCCATCAGCCTGCTGAAAGCTGAATCAAAAGCAGGCAAAAAACGTGCAAGGGTGCTCATGCAGCACCTGAAACCGGAGATGACGACAACCGCAAAAGAGATCAAACCCCGCAAGCCGTGGATCAATGAACCGGATTGCCTGAACTGTCACAAGGATTATGAACAGCCGGACGATGATACCACCTTCAACCAGTGGACGGCCGGCAAAGATGATCTGTTCCGTAACCGTACCGATGAGGCGGGCCTTGTCCCG
>DRLX01000593.1 GCA_011322715.1 Desulfobulbaceae bacterium | reverse complement strand
TACCAGACGCATACCCTCTTCCCCATTTTCCGCAGTATGCACCTCATATCCCTCATGACCAAGCATCTGTGCCAACATCTGACGAATCTGCTCTTCATCGTCTACAACCAGTATCCGCTTCAATGGTCAAGCCTCCTTCGTCTTTTTTGTTTTAGATCAGCACTTTGCAATACTCTGCACCCCTGGACATCGGCATCCCGTTTCCGGTGAACAAAACAACATAAAAGATACACAAGGATTCCTCCTATGAGAAATCCTTGTCCTTTTAATATAGTATAATTTGGCAATAATCAATTCAAGGACTTTTTCATTTTCTCTTGCCGTCAATGCGACAAAATCGACCAAATCCTCCCGGAATAGTCCCGGAAGACCAGAAGGCCCGACCATGCTTATAGTCGACGAACCAATATCCTCCCGGTTTGCGAACGGCATCGACAAAGATAAACGGCTGCTCCGTGGAAAAGCATGGATGGAGAAACTGGTCCTTCTCTTTTTGGTGTTCCATCAGGGAAAGGGCCTCGGCCATGGAAGGGAAACGCCAGTCATTATAACCGGCAAACCCCTCGTCATTGAGCTTCTCAAGCGCCTTGCGCAGAGAACGATGACTCATGATATCCAATCCTTCCCTTTGCCACATCAATCCTGTCACCAGGTCGGTCACTGTTTCACCGTCACCGTTGTCGACAAGCACATTGGTAAACTCTCCCATGGGATTACGTTCATGATCAACAAGATTATATTTTGTGACAAGGGCGACAACATCCTCCTCGGCAAGTTCTGCAGGTCCGCTGGGTAGCGTGATGGTTCGCACTTCCGGCTGCGGATCGTCGACACCGGGCAGCCCACTCTCACCCAGCCCTTCCTGTTCTTTTTCATAAAGAGGAACAATCTTTGCGCTGTCCTTCGCCTCAATGATATTGGCTTTAAGCCAGCTCTTCAACTCCTCATTGATGCCATAGGTCCTCTCATACAAGGCGACCTTGCCCTGCCCGTCAACACACCTCCGTACCATATCTTCCGGGGCAAGTATTTCCGCAACGACACGGGCATGTTTAATTCCTCGCTCCATAAGACAAAGCCGGGGAACTTCCTCCCAGGCATCAATAAAAAAATAATAAATACGTTCTTTTTTGCTGCGAATCCGTTCCTTTCCACCCCAGGACTCAAAGGTACCAAAAGTATATTCCGGACACATATCCCAATCCACAACCAGATTATCCGGCAAGTTTAAAAAAGCAAATAACCCCATGGAAAACCTCCACAAATGAGTTGAACAACAAGGCGGAAGAATAATACCTTCCCACTATTTGATAGTTCATTTCACCTTATAATAATATTCATTATTATGTCAATCGGAAAACTTTCCCACAGAAGCAACTGGGTCTGTCCGGAAACGAACTATTTCCGGATCACGTATAATACGCCCAAACGATGATACTTGACAGCCGCCGGGCAACTGCTTATAAAATAGCACATATATACAAGGAGGATGCTGAAACTTATGGCCGTCAACAACGAAAAATACAGCAATCTGTAGCTCCGGATCCCAATCCGTCTGTTGATATTTTGAACAGTCCCGTTGGATACAATTGACCATTATTTTTTTCATCTTTTCCCGTTAATTCAACTACTCCGACCCATACTTCCATAAAACAACCTTATCTTCCTAATATTTTTAAAGAGGTCTATCATGTTTCGTTTACGATTTTTTCCCGGAATTTTTCTCACTATGCTTTTTCTGACTACGATCTGTCTTACCCTGTCGGGCAACACATCCGCCGCCGTTACTGCAGCAAAACCCATCCAGGGCAAGGTACTTGAAACCATGAATGCCGGAGGATACACATACCTCCGCCTGCAGGAAAATAACGGAGATGTATGGGTAGCGGTACCGGAAACCAAGGTCACTAAAGGACAGCAGGTTGTGTGCCAACCGGGCATGACCATGACCAATTTCAAATCCAAGACCCTTGGACGCACCTTTGATTCAATAATTTTTTCTTCCGGCATCGGTAATACCACTCAAGTATCAATGTCCAATCCACACGGCGGCAAGGCAGCAATGACCGCAGGCAAAAACAATAGCTTTTCCGAGGCCATGAGGGCAGAGCATAGTGCAGGAAAGCCGGCCGGTCCCATGGCCGGAGGTGCGGCAATGATGGGCGGGGCCATGATGGCATCCGGCGGCAGCGGCAGCGCAGTTGTACCCTCCAAGGACATTAAAGTCGACAAGGCCGATGGAGACAATGCCTTTACGGTCGGAGAGTGTTTTAGCCAGGGGAAAAAACTGAACAATAAAAAAGTAAGGGTCCGCGGCAAGGTGGTCAAAGTTTCCCGAATGATCATGGGCAAAAACTGGGTCCATATTCAGGACGGCACCGGTAATCCCATGGATAACACCCATGATCTCGTTGTGACGACAATGGCGGACCCGAAGCTTGATTCAGTTGTGGTTGTCGAAGGTACCCTACATGCGAATAAGGATTTCGGTGCCGGCTACAAATACAAGGTCATTATCGAGGATGCAAAAATAAAGTAATCTCTTTGCCATGCATGTTGTCCTTGTCGGCCCGGGTGCCCTTGGATCGATGCTGGCGGTGCGGCTTGCACCGCAGCTCGAGAAAAAGGGAGAAACCCTCTCCCTGCTTGATCATGACCGGCAACGCGCACACCGTCTTGCCGAAGAAGGCATCACCTTATATAGAAATGACAACAGAACCACAATTCATCCGATAATTACTACCGATCCAACGGATATTTCCGGGTGCGACGTCATCCTTCTCTGCGTCAAGAGCGGTGACGCTGCAAAAGCCCTACGGCAAGCCGCTCCCCTCATTACAGAAGATACTCTGATTGTCGGCATGCAGAACGGTATGGCTCACCTGGAAAAACTGCGACGGACAAAGGGTATTGCCGTTGCTGCCGTCTCCTCGGCGGGAGCAACGCTCACGGCCCCAGGTCAGGTCATGGACGGTGGTTCCGGAGTAACCCGATTCGGATTGCTCTCAAAGACCCCGTCTCTTTCAAAGCATCTGGAAAATCTGGTTGCTCTCTTCAATCGGGCCGATCTTGAAGCGGAAGTTGTGCCGAACATTTTGCCCAGACTCTGGGAAAAACTCTTTGTCAATGTGGCAATCAATGCTTTAACAGCTATTCACAAACGAAAAAACGGTCAGTTACTCACCTCCTGTTCCATACGAAACACCATGAAAAAGGTCGTATCCGAGGCCATGGCAGTAGCAAGAGCACGAGAAATTGAGATTTTTGACGATCCGATTGCCACAGCCTTTGCCGTCTGCCGCAGGACAAGGAACAATACCTCTTCCATGCTCCAGGATGTTCTCAAGCAACGTACCACCGAAATAGCAGCTATTAACGGATTTATCGTCGACGAGGGAAAACAGCTGGGAATTGATACACCGGTGAACGCAGAACTTGTCCGCAGGGTACGGAAAATTGAACAATCATGGCAGGCGGCGGCATGAACACCAGACAGGTAAAAATCGATCCGGCCTCTCTGGGCTTTGACTTTGACGGCGTCATTGCCGATACCGCCGAAGTTTTTATCCGCCTGGCATGCGAGAAATACGACTTTTGTGATATCCGTATTGAAGATATTACAAATTTTGAAGTAGAACAGTGCCTGCAAATCGCGCCTGAAATTGTTCAGTCTATCTTCATGGAAGTCCTGCTTGATTCCATAGGAACAGGCCTGCAACCCATGCCCGACGCAGTGCAGGTTCTTGGCGAGCTTGCCGAGCAGGCGGAGCTGATGGTCGTCACCGCCCGACCGGAGGCGGAACCCGTCTATGCCTGGCTGGAAAAATTCCTGCCCGCCACAACCTACTCACATATCCGGATCATTGCCATGGGCGCCCATGACGACAAGGCGCAGCACATCAAACAGGCTGGACTCAGCCATTTTATTGATGATCGGGCCGAAACCTGTACCCAATTAAACAGTGCCGGTATCGGCGCAATTGTTTTTAACCATCCCTGGAACAAAAACCGCCATTCCCTGCCCACCGTCGGCAGCTGGCAGGACATCCGGGCGCTCTGCCTGGAATAATAACGAATGATGAACTCATATAAAGTCCAAATTTTTTCAGAAACGGCTAAGTAAAAACACAGAAATACAGGTGAGCGTAGACTCCGAGGAGTGGTGTTCCGGGGCGGGTCTCAACTATAGAGGTAATATGTTGTGAATCGCCTCGGGACAGGACGCCATAGATCGAAGTTTTTACGACGCGCCATTACGAATAAACATTCCATGAAATGCCCTAAATGCGGCACCGCAATTCCCCTGTATAAAAATCCCATTCCCACGGTGGACATTATCATTGAAATCGCAGGGGGGATTGTCCTGATTAAACGAAAAAACCCTCCCCATGGATGGGCATTACCCGGCGGGTTTGTCGATTACAAAGAATCCTATGAACACGCCGCCATACGCGAGGCAATGGAGGAAACAGGGCT
>DRLX01000592.1 GCA_011322715.1 Desulfobulbaceae bacterium | reverse complement strand
GTGACGGTAAAAAAATTCATGCCGACACTCCGGATGAGGAACTGCACCGGTTGCGTATTGAATGTAAGAAACTTCGTTACAGCCTTGAATTTTTTTCTTCCCTTTACGATCCAAAACAGATGCGGCAATTCATCAGGCAGCTGAAAATGTTGCAGGACAACCTTGGCGATTTTAACGACCTTTCCGTACAACAGCATATGCTTGCAGACCTGCTTTCCCATGTCAGGCCGGGGACCGTCAAATCCAGAGAACTGGCCGCCGCCATAGGCGGCCTGATGACCGCTCTTTTTCTGCAGCACCAGCATGTGCGCACCCGGTTTGAAAAAACATTCGCCCATTTTACCCGCAAGAAAAACCTTGCTCTCTATCATGAGCTTTTCGGCCGATAAGGGACCAGGCGGCAGAAAAAAACCACGATCTATCAATCGTCAATAAACGGGGGGAGATATGGCTGTTATCGCCGTGTATAATATCAAAGGCGGAGTAGGCAAAACCGCAACCAGTGTCAACCTGGCCTATCTGTCCGCCGATTCCGGTAACAAAACCCTGCTCTGCGATATGGACCCACAGGGTTCAGCGAGCTATTATTTTCGGATCAAGGCGCCCAAAAAATTCAATGCCGATAAACTTCTTAAGGGCGGCAAGGCTGTTTTGAAAAATATCAGGGGTACCGATTATCCCAATCTCGACCTCCTCCCGGCCGACTTTACCTATCGCAATCTTGATCTGGCCCTGGATGATTTTAAAAAATCCACCAGACGAATAAGCACCATTCTCAAACCGCTGGTGAGGGAGTATGACACGATCTTTCTTGATTGCCCGCCGAATATCACTTTGCTTTCGGAAAATATCTTCAACGCGGCCGATATTCTGCTGATTCCCTTTATTCCCACGACCCTGTCTTTGCTCTCTTTCCAACAGCTTCTGAACTTTTTTAAAAAAACCGGAATTGACAAAAAAAAGCTCCATGTCTTTTTTTCCATGGTTGAAAAGAGAAAAAAGATGCATCTTGACATGATGGCCAGGTTTCAGGGAAGAAAACGGGTTCTCAAGCAGCATGTTCCGTTTCTGGCTGATGTGGAGAAAATGGGAATATATAGGAAACCGGTCCCGGAAATAGCGCCGAATTCACCAGCCGCCCGCAGCTACCGCCTCTTGTGGCGGGAAGTTGAAAAAATCGTGTCCAAAAAAAAATAAAGCCGTGCAGCGGGGCTGGTTTTTCAGATCACGGCCATACCAGACGATGAAAATAAGCCTGGAACAACATCACTTCACGGGCGATTTTCAGAGAGAGGAGAAACAATGACAATCGGCAGGGAAAACCTGGTCTGGATTGACCTGGAGATGACCGGCCTTGAGCCGATGACCGACCAAATCCTGGAAATAGCGACCATTGTTACCGGGCCGCAGCTTGACATCCTGGCCCAGGGACCGGTACTGGCCATTTGTCAGCCGGAGGAAGTTCTGCAACGGATGGATGAGTGGAATACCAGCCATCACACCGCCTCCGGGTTGTTGGAACGTGTCCGTGCCTCCACAATCACCCTCGAGCAGGCCGAGGAAGAGACCCTGGCCTTTCTCCGGCAGTGGGTGACGCCGCAATCTTCGCCGATCTGCGGCAATTCCATTTGCCAGGACCGTCGTTTCCTTGCCCGTCTGATGCCGGAGCTTGAACGCTTTTTCCATTATCGCAATCTGGATGTTTCCACCATCAAGGAGCTGGCGCTGAGGTGGGCTCCCGATCGGATCAAGGATTTTTCCAAGGAGAACAAACACCTGGCCTTAGACGACATCAAGGAGTCGATCGAGGAATTACAGTATTATCGTAAACATCTCATGCGTATATGAATTTTCAGGGCAAGGAGCCGTCATGGTAAAATTTTTTCTGGGCATTCTTACCGTTCAACTGGTTACCATAGCGCTTTTTTTTGCCGTTATGCAGGCAGGACTCGCCAACACCCAGCTGGTATTGACGATTGGTCTTATAGAGGCGCTGTTCAGCGTCCTGGCAACCTTCTGGTTTTCCGCCCTGGCCAGGCAACGGTATCACAATGAGCTGGAAACACTTAAAGAAGAGCATTTTAAAGAGCGAGAAAAAATAAAGGTCAATGCCGAGCGACAAAAATCAAGAATCCTCAGTAAAAGCCAGAAAGAAATCTTAAAGGAGAGTCGCCGCACCCAGGCAGCCGCCAATTTCAAAATCGGTGCAGCCTTTGCCGGAGCACTCATCTTTGGCGGCATTATGCTGTATACCCAATTCGTCACCTTCGGCCTGCTCGTTTTGACCACGGCAGGCGGCGGATTAGCTGGTTATCTAACGCGGGGAAGACAGATCGCCCTTGCCCGGAAAAAGGAAGAAAACCGACTTCCGCCCCCTGAAAAACCCTGATCGCCTCATTCGTCTGGAAAAAGCAATGTTTGGCATGCCTTGCCCCGACAAAACAGGGGAATGGAGATTCCGTTGACAGGGACAAATCCTGCGCCTATACTGAAAGGAGAAGTAATTGTTTTCAAGGCACCTTTAGATCCATATAAGCAGTCTTGAAAAAAATCACCATGGATCCCATGGCCGACAACACAACGCTTTTGTCTTTCGGTACCTGATTGCATAAAAAGATGCACAATGGAGACAGCACTAAAATCAAGGCTTCAATTCTCCGGGAAGTCTATGAAGATAACCTGAGGATTGCCGACCCGCACCTGCACTCGACACACAATCGTTACAGGCAGGGAATAAAAAAATTATCCCGACCGGTCCCCCTGCTGTTTGTCTTTTTTGCCTGCCTCCTCTTTTACTTCATCGCCAATACCGGGCAGCAACAGGGACCCGGCGCCGTTGATTCCGTCGCCATACAGCCCGTCTTTCCGTGGACTGAAATTATTTACAAGCAGCAACGCCTTCGATCGCCTACTGCTCCTGTTTCCTTTGATGCCGGCCGTCTGCTCAACTATGACCTACTCCTCAATCACAACAATATCCGTTTAAGCGCCATTTTCGGGCTTGGGGTGCAAACTATTGTCATAGACCCGGGACACGGCGGCAAGGATCCCGGCGCCATCGGCAGCAACGGTACTAGAGAAAAGGACATTGTTCTGGATATTGCCCTGCATCTGCGGGACCGGCTGCAAAAGACCGCCAAGTACAAAGTGCTGCTCACCAGGGATACCGATACCTTTATCTCCCTTGCCGACAGAGTGAAATTTGCCAATGAACACCATGCGGACCTTTTTATCTCTCTTCACATCAATGCCCTGCCGCAAAAGGAGTTCAATGTAACGGAAACCTATTATTTCGGCCCGCCTTCCGATGTTCATACCCTGCGTCTGGCGGAGCAGGAAAACCGCGGCTCGGAAATCATGACCGGTGATTTTAAAAATATGATTAAAAAAATCGGCAATGTGCTTAAAGAACAGGAATCGGCGACCCTTGCCTCGACCATCCAGCACAACCTCTTCTCCAATATGGAAAAATATGATAGAGTTATTGCCGACAATGGAATTAAAATAGCTCCATTTGTTGTCCTGCTGGGAGTGAACTCGCCCAGTGTTCTGGTTGAAATTTCGTGTATCAGCAAGAGAGAGGAAGAGACAAACCTGAACAATCCTGAATATCGACGAAGAATAATGACATCCCTGCAAAAAGGAATAACCGGCTACCTCAGCCAAAGACAGACCCAGGTAGTGAAAGGAGAGAATAATGGCAAAAAAAACCACCGCAAAAACAGCTGATAAAAAACTTCTCGTCGGTATTGATCTTGGAACGTCAAGAAGCGCTATTTCAGCAGATAACGACAAAAAAAAATGGGTCGAAAGTTATGTCGGCTGGCCACGGGATTTTATAGCCAGAAAGGTCGTCGGTAAACCCATGCTTTTTGGTGAGGAGGCCGTGAAACACAGACTGTCCCTTGACATGTACCGACCACTGAAAAACGGCGTCATTAAGGAAGGCACGGCCAGAGACGAAGAGGCGGTCAAGGAACTGATCCATCATCTCATAACACTGGTGCAGGATGTAAAAGATGCCGAAAAGATACGAGCTGTTGTCGGCGTACCGGCAGAGTCGTTTAAAGTCAATAAAGTTGCCCTGAAAAAGGCCGTGGCTGAATTTGCCGAGTCGCTTTTCGTTGTTTCCGAACCCTTTGCCGTGGCCTATGGCGTTGGCGCACTGGATAACGCCCTGGTCATCGATATCGGCGCCGGAACCGTTGACTTCTGCATCATGCATGGAACCGTTCCTTCAGAAGAAGACCAGCGGACGGTACTCACGGCCGGAGATTATATCGACCAGCAGCTCTTTACCTTTCTTGAAGAACGGTATCCGGAAGCGGATTTTAACCTGAACATGATTCGACGATTCAAGGAGCAGCACAGCTTTGTCGGAGAAGCGAAGAAGGAAGTTGAGGTGGAAATACCGGTTGAAGGCAAGTCAACAGTCCACAATATAACCGATGAGATCAAACGGGCCTGTGAAAGCATTCTGCCGGCAATCGTCGAGTCCACCCTGGAACTCATTGCCAAATTTGATCCGGAATACCAGGATGCCATACGAGAGAATATTATTCTGGCCGGTGGCGGCTCTCAGATCAAGGGACTGGCCGATTATCTTGAAACAACCATTGGCGAGTATGGCCCGACTAAAGTCAAGGTAGTTGACGACCCTCTATTCGGCGGCGCCGACGGCGCCCTGGAGTTGGCACGGGAGATGCCGGAAGATTACTGGACGGAACTCTGATTTTTTCCTGCAATTCATCATCGCCGCACCTATCCCGTCAGCTCGGCCAGGGCCGACTTTAGAGAGATAAGCGGGCGTCGGCAGGAACGGGCCTCCTCGCCGACGCCGGCCCGCTGTTCAATCATTGCCGCTGTCTGTGCATGTTCCGACAGCCCTAAGTTGAGCAGATTTCCTTTGAGCCCGTGCGCAGCCTCGCGCAACAGCTCACTGTCCTCCGCCTCCAATGCCGCCAGGGCCTTATCCAGATGTTCGGACAGACTCCGGGCCGAGGTAACCAGTAATTGATCAACCTGCTCAGGTTGCAGCTTG
>DRLX01000591.1 GCA_011322715.1 Desulfobulbaceae bacterium | reverse complement strand
ATCAACCCCGGCGACCACGAACATAGGCTGCCGACCATTGTCAAGGTCACTTCGGGCTCAACGCCTGAAATCGCAGATTTTGTCAATAATCTCTATGGGACCATTATCACGGCCGGCACCTTCAAGGCGAGTTGTATCAAGGTTGCCGAGGCCGCCAAGGTCATTGAAAATACCCAGCGCGACGTCAACATCGCGCTCATCAACGAGCTGGCCCTGATCTTCAACCGGCTCGATATTGACACCCTTGAAGTATTAAAGGCGGCCGGTACAAAGTGGAATTTTCTTCCCTTTCGGCCGGGTCTTGTCGGCGGCCATTGCATCGGCGTTGATCCTTACTATCTCACGCATAAGGCCCAGGAGGTCGGCTATCACCCGGAAATGATCCTGGCCGGACGGCGGCTCAATGATGATATGGGCCGCTACATTGCCTCGGAAATCGTTAAGCTGATGCTGAAAAAACGCATTCACGTGGCGGATGCCAACATTCTCATTCTCGGGCTGACTTTTAAGGAGAACTGCCCGGATCTGCGCAATACCAGGGTTGTGGACATCATTGATGAACTTGAAAGCTATGGCGCCAATATCGAGGTTTTCGATCCCTGGGCCGACCAGAAGGAAGCGGAACGATTATACGGGGTAACCATGATCGAAAATCTGCCGGTCAACCATTATGACGGCGTGGTTTTGGCCGTTGCCCATCAGGAATTCGCCGACCTGACCAAGGATTATTTTGCGCGGATGTGCCGACAACTCAGCGTGGTTTATGACGTCAAACACTCGCTCCCCAAGGATGTTGCCGACGGCTGTCTGTAATCAGTTATTTTTCCCGGAACCTGTAAGCCGGTCGGCAAGATCTTTGACCGATGTCACCGGCAGTCGGCAGGTAAAATCCCGGCAGACATAGGCCGTTGCCCGGCCGTCCTTCATGGTGACGCTCTGCATAAAGGGCAACATTTTTGCAAGCATGTTCTGATTGTCCCCGCCATCGGCCAATAGAACAACCCGGTTGGGGTTGAAATGACGCCAAACCTCGGCCTCCATGGCCATGGTATCCGCAGTGTCCCTGTTTCCGGCAATAACGACCTGCTCAGGCTTTTCCTGCAACAACATAACAGCGCAGAGCATCTGCGGCACGGCCTGGGGAATGCTGTTAATCCGATTACTGAATGCATCGAGGGTCTTTTGCGCAAGGGCAAGCCAATCCTCATTTCCGGTCAATCGGCCAAGGCGAAGGAGATTCATGGCCGCAACCGAATTGGACGCCGGTTCAGCACCGTCATAATCGGCTTTCATCCTGATGGGCACCCGCTCATCGACAACCGAATCAAAAAAACCACCACCCTTGTCATCCCGAAAAAGAGTAATGGATTTTGCCGTCAGATCCATGGCCCATGACAGTAGTTGCGGTTCCTGCCGAACCTGGTACAGATCAAGCAGTCCGGCAACCAGAAAGGCATAATCATCCAACTGACCGGTATGGGCGGCCTCCCCGTCCCGGTACCGTCGTTTCAGCAATCCGGTCGCCGGGTCATAGAGGGTTGAGCGAATGAATTGGGCCGCCTGCGCGCTGGCACTGGTCATCTTCGGGTCATCAAGAATCGCTCCGGCCCTTGCCAGGGCGCCGATCATCAGTCCATTCCAGGCGGTGATGATCTTGTCATCAAGGTGCGGCCGCACCCTCTGCGCCCGTTTAGCCAGGAGAATGGCCCGCGATTTCTCGAGCGAGGCACTTACTTCAGCAACGCTTATAGAAAAATGGTCTGCTGCTTCCTCATCGGTCCTGGCCCGATACAATATATTGCGCCCGGTGAACTCATGCTGCGGATCCTGCAGCGCATTACCGTCAAACTCAACCCCATAGCAGAAATTAAAGATATTCGCGGCCCTGGTGCCAAGGGTGGTGACGATATCCTTTTCCGTCCACAGGTAAAAAGCGCCTTCTCCGTGTTTACCCGGTGCATACGGATCTTCACTGTCGGCATCTTCCGCCGAGTAAAACCCGCCCCTGGGATCATGCATTACGCGCAACACGTAACAGACGATCGATCTCGCCACTTCGGCATACCGGTTATCGCCTGTAATTTGATATGCATCGAGGTAGGAATGAAGAAGCTGGGCCTGATCATAGAGCATCTTTTCAAAATGGGGTATCCGCCACTGACCGTCCACGGAATAACGATGAAAGCCACCCCCGAGCTGATCATACATGCCGCCTCCAGCCATGGCCGTAAGCGTAGTCAGGGTCATGTTGAGCGCATGTTTGTTCCCTGTTTTATGGTAATACTGAAGAAGAAAATTAAACAGCACCGGTCGGGGAAATTTCGGGGCGCTGCCGAATCCTCCGTGAACCGCATCATATTCACTCGACAACTGTGAAAAAGCACGGTCGTCAACATCAGGCTTGATTGCGGAAGCAGATACCTGGTGCTGCTCTTCAAGGGCATTGATCAACTTGGAGGCCGAGGCCTCAAGTTCATCTCTTCTTCCCTGCCAGGCCTTGTGAATCGCATCAATTATTTCAGGAAATCCGGGCCGGCCATACATCCCTTTTGCCGGAATATAGGTCGCGGCATAAAAGGGGCGGCCATCAGGCAAAAGAAAAACGGACATGGGCCAACCGCCGGAACCGTTCATAGCCATGGTGGCTGCCATATACATCTGGTCGACATCGGGCCGCTCTTCACGATCGACCTTGATACAGACAAAATATCTGTTCAGTAGAGCGGCTATCTTTTTATTTTCAAATGATTCGTGGGCCATGACATGGCACCAGTGGCAGGTGGAATAGCCAATGGAGAGAAAAATCGGTTTATCCTCTTTTTTTGCCCTGGTAAAGGGTTCATCTCCCCAGGGATACCACTCCACCGGATTATAGGCATGCTGCAACAAATATGGACTTTTTTCATTGATCAAATGATTTGGTTTTTCAGTCATGGCAACACTCCTTTCTACCTGTTGCGAGATCTGGGCATGGACAATTTGCGCAACCAACCGGGATGGGAGTAAAAAAATACTTACCCAGATAATTATGGCGCAACTATAGGATAAATAACGCATGAAAACTCCTCTCAGGATTTGCATACATAACTACACAGTGGGACCTTGATGTAAAAAAGTCAACTGTTGCGCACTGGTAATAATCAAGATATCAGCACCATCCGTCAGAGGAAAAACTCCATAATATATTGAAATTACGTGGTTCCATTTCACGGAAAAGATATGATACTTATTCGATTGACAGTAAAATTGAGAGTACCTTGAACAAACCCCGGAAAACAATCACTATTCAAAACGTCTATGAAAAACGGCAAACAATGGATAAGTCGATCCCACTGACGCCTCAGGTGGTCTCAGGATTGCCCGTTCCCCGGT
>DRLX01000590.1 GCA_011322715.1 Desulfobulbaceae bacterium | reverse complement strand
TATTTCTGCAATACAGGCCAGGACATAACCGATATTAACGAATCCGGACTGGAGATGCTGGGTTATTTCGGGAAAGAACGACCCCGCCTTAACCTACATGATATTTTTTATAGTGAAGGTGAGCTGGAAACGTTTTTCAAATCCATGCAGCGTGACGGCTATGTGAAGGATTTTGAATGTGAATTTAAACGGAAGGATGGAACCCTTATCAATGTCTTGCTGTCCGCCACTGCTATCAGGGATGAGACCGGCAATATTGTCAGTTGTGAAGGCATTGCCAAAGATTTGACCAAGGTTAAAACCATGATGGAACAACTTGCTGCCAGTGAAAAAATGGCATCGGTTGGCCAGATGGCAGCCGGTGTTGCCCATGAAATCAACACACCGCTTGGCATAATATTAGGGTATGCCCAGTTGATGATGGATGACTTTGATGAAGATTCGGAACCGTATCAGAATCTTCTTGTCATTGAGCGCCAGACCAAAGCCAGTCGGAAAATTGTGGCCGATCTGCTCAAATTTTCCCGCCAGACCGGAAGCGCCAGGGAAAATTTAAATATCAATGAAGTGCTCACCGACGTTATTGCCGTCACCGAACACAATCTTCATCTTGATCACATTCAGGTCCATATGGACCTTGCCGACAACCTGCCGCCGGTGGTCGGTGATGCGGAAAAACTTCGGCAGGTATTCGTTAATCTCATCAACAATGCTCACCATGCCATGGAAAAACAGGGCAAGGGTGATATTTTTATAACCTCTTGGTTTGATGCGGACAAAAAACAGGTGGTCGCCGAGGTTCGGGATACCGGTCATGGTATCCCGGCCGATGTACAGGCCCGTATATTTGATCCTTTTTTCACTACCAAGCCGGTAGGCAAGGGAACGGGCCTTGGATTGTCTGTTTCCTATGGAATTATTCAGGACCATGGCGGCAACATTGAAGTCGAAAGTCCGGTTATCGATAAAAAGACCGGTGAGAAAATATCTGGGACCGCCTTTAGGATTCTACTTCCAGAGGCAAAGGATCCGAAAACAATACAAGAAGATTAAGATAACAAATAATTATAAACCGAGGTTGCACACCAACAAAAGGAGAGAAATTATGGCAGAGATTTTAGCATTAGATGATGTGCAGGACGCAACAGTTCTTATCGGCAAAATACTCAAGAAAAAGGGACACAATGTGCACACCTTCACAGAGGAAGATGATGCAATTAATTTTGCCAAGGAAAACAAAGTGGACCTGGCCATACTGGATATCAAGCTTAAGAGGATGAGTGGTGTGGAAGTACTTGCCGAATTGAAGAAATCAAGACCTGATATGCATGCCATCATGCTCACCGGTTACCCGACGGTGGAAACGGCCCGTGAGGCGATCAGTCTTGGCGCCGATGAATATTGTGTAAAACCGATTGATCGGGATGAGCTTGAAGAAAAGGTTGAAAAGGTTTTGGAGTCCTGAAGATGGAACCGGCTTCTTTTGATGTATTCCCTGGGCTATGCCTGGAACGTAGAGTGAGTTATCGGCCGAAGATTTCAGGTTATAGGATAATTGGATTGAACCCATGGTAGATTTACCAACACAAACACTTTCCCCGCAGACAAAAGAACAGGGATTTCTTAAGGTATTTAAAAAGGTCACCCGCCTGATCTCCATGGTTTTGGATCATCAGCAGGTGATGGATACCATCGTATCCAGTCTTCCTGATCTCCTTGATATAGATGCCTGTACCATACGCTTACTGGACGCCGGCACCAACACTTTTGTCCTTGGTGCCGCTCATGGTCTGTCCCTGGAATATCTCTCTCGGAAGTCCATTGATACCGAAGAAACCATGGAAATGATTAAGTCCGGTTATCCGGTTGCAAAAGTCGATCTGGATGAAGACCCAACTTATCAGGACCGGGATGCTGCAGCCAAGGAGGGAATAAAATCCGTTCTTACTCTGCCGATTCTGTTCCAGGATTCCATCATCGGTATCATGCGTTTGCTGACCAAAAGCCAACGGCTGTTCACTGCCGAGGAAATCTCTTTTTCCATGGCCCTTGCCGAGCAGGTCGGCGTTGCCATTTCCAATGGTCGGATGTTTAAAGAAATGGAGAATCAGGTGGACTTCATGAATGAAGTCCAAAAGATATCCAAGATGGTCAACTCGACCCTCGATATGGACTCAGTGTTAAATACCATTGTTCAGAGAGTTCCGGTCAGTATGGATGCAAAGGGGTGTACATTACGGTTGTTTAATCCACTGACCAATCAACTGGAATTGGTCGCCTCCTACGGAGTATCTGAGAAATATCTCAAGCAGAGCGATATCGAGGACGAAAAAAATGTGACCATGGTCCTCTCCGGCGAACCGGTTGCCATCTATGATGTGGCTTCTGATGATCGGGTTTTGAATAAGAAAAATATGATCGAAGAGGGAATCAACTCCCTGCTTGCCGTGCCCATTACTGTGGGCAAGGAAATTATCGGTGTGCTCAGGATTTTTTCAGAAAAACATCACAGTTTCACCAATACCGAGGTCAACTTTGCCGTTACCGTTTCCGAGGCCGGTGGAACAGCCATTCAGAACGCCAGGATGTACCAGAAAATCAATCTTCTGTTTAACCAGATTGAAGAAAATGAACGTTTCTTAAGTGATATTCTTGATTGCATTCGACCGGAACTGTTGGTCGTTGATAAGGACAGGCATGTCGTTCTTGCCAACAAGGTCTGCCAGAAACGACTTGGCATGGAAGAGGCGGATATTCTGGGCATGGAATATCATGAGCTTTGTTCCGCCAACCAAGACGGTTCCGCCTGCCCGGTGGATGATGTCCTGCGGACAGGAAAACCTGCTACCTATGAACACAAGGTCAAACTCAAAGACGGGGAACATTGGTTGGAACGAACCGCCTCTCCTATGTTTGATGAAAATGGTAATGTGGAATTCGTCATTGAAATTATTCGTGACATTACCACCAAACGGGCG
>DRLX01000589.1 GCA_011322715.1 Desulfobulbaceae bacterium | reverse complement strand
ATGCTGCAGGGCCTGGTCGCCAACCTGTTGAAAGAACAGGGAATCGAAACCAAAATTACGACGGAAAACGGTGAAATAGACATCAGCACCGTTACTCCGCAAGAGGCAAAAGATCTTACCGGTGATGATGGATATTTCGGCGTCGATAAAACATCAGACAGAATTGTTAAACTGGCCATCACCATAGCCGGTGGCGATCCAAGTCGAATCGATGCTATTAAGAAAGGTGTGGACAAAGGTTTTCAGGAAGCATTAAAAGCCTTTGACGGTAAGTTGCCGGATATCTCATATGACACCTATGACGCAGTTATGGAAAAACTGGACAAATGGGTATCCGAATCAACAAAAGCAGCATGATATCTTTATTACAGAGTAACAGACTTGTAAAAAGTCAGAACAATACGTCAGAAGGTGATCGTTATGACAGTTGAATTTTTTGGAGTTCGCGGATTTGGTCCGATTGGACCCAATGGAAAAATCAGTCGTCCCGGAGAGGCACAGAAATCAAACAAAGCCGGGGGAACGGAAGAGGCTTCCTTCTCATCGGCCCTACAAGGCGCTCATGAAACGAAATCAGCCTCTGCAACCGGAGAAACAGGCCGCAGCGCCAGGGTCCAGGAATTAAAAGAGCAGGTTGCCAACGGTTCCTACGAACCGGATTTGAACAAAGTGGCCTCCAGTCTGCTCAAATTTCTGGTCGAAGAGGGATAATCATGACCAGGGAATCCGTGCAGGATCTTCTGCAGCAGTTGCATGCAACTATTCTTTCCGAGCGTGAACATGCCAAGGCACTTGACCTTGAAGGCATGACAAGAGACCGGGAACAGAAAGAGGCCCTGCTGCAGGTGATAGGGACCATTGACAATCTGCATCCCGATGACCGGTATCTGGCAAAAGAGATCCAGCAGGAAAATCTGCGCAACGCCTATCTGTTTAAAGCAACCCTGAACTGGATCCAGGACACCATGGAATTTTTTGGTCGAACCTCCGTGCCGACGACCTACAGCCAGTATGGAGCCACCAACAATAACTGTGTCAATGGCCGCCTGCTTTCCGGCAGGATATAGCCGCAACATTTTTTATTTCTCCTCCCCACCGCCCCCAATTCTTTTCCTTTTTTCCACTAAATTTTTTCTCCTGCTTTTCCGATAAGAAATATATACGGGTGAACGCAGCACGGAATCGATAGATATTACTATTTCTCTCGTCTCCAATTGCCCATCACATTGGATTTTTCCCCATATCGTCCGATTCCATATATCAGACGATAGAACAATTAATAATCCGGACTATTTCTATGAGCGGACTTCTCACAGCACTGAATGCAGGCAAAACAAGCCTGATGACCAACCAGAAATCCATCGAGATCGTCGGCAATAATATCGCCAACGTCAACACCGAGGGATATTCCAGGCAACGGGCCGAGCTGATGCAGATCCCGGCGGTCAACTTCGGGGATTTCTTTGTCGGCCAAGGGGTAACGGTTTCCGATGTCAGCCGTGAGCATAACGTCTTCATAAATCGTCAACTGCAGGAAAAATCCATCGCCCTGGGGGAAGAGAGCGGAAAATCGACACCTCTAAGCGAATTGGAACGGATATTCAATGTGTCCGATGACAATCTTGCCGGAAGCATCAATGATTTTTTCGACGCATGGCAGCAACTGACCACCAATCCCAGCGGTCAGGTTGAACGAGACACGGTCTTGCAACGGGGGCAACTCATGGGCGATGCCTTTGCCGATACCTACAATGAGCTTGAAACCGTCCGCAACAATATCAACAACAACATTGTTTCCAAGATAGGCAACCTCAATGAGCAAGTCTCCGAGGTTGCCAAACTCAACGATCGTATTTTCCAGATCGAGATTAACGGTCAGTCCGCCAATGCCGCCCGCGATCAGCGAGATATGCTTGTGGAAAATCTTTCACAAAGTCTCGGTATTCAATCGTATACCGACAACCGGGGCATGCTGGCCGTGCAACTGCCCGGCGGCACACCTCTTGTCCAGGGAAATCAGGCCATGCCGCTCTCCATTGTAACCAACGGCACCGATGTCAATCTGCAGATCACCATCGGCGGTAATGTCAAGGATATCACTCCCCGGGAGCTGGGTGGAGAGATGAAGGGTATGTTTGATGTCAGGGATGATTTTATTGCCGGTCTGCGCGGAGATCTCGACACTTTGGCCGTGGAAATCACCAAGGCGGTCAATGACGTTCACACTAACGGCTGGTATACGGATCCGGCCACCGGCAACCCGGCCACCGGCCAGCTCTTTTTTGATGACCTCACGGCCCTGCCACCCGGCACGCCGCCAAGCAGGCATATCAAGGTGGCCCTGCCGGATGCACGATACCTGGCTGCCGCAGGCGAAAACACGGCCGCTCCCGGTGACAATGAAAACGCCCTTGCCATTGCCTCCCTCGAAACCACCTACAAGGTAAGCGGTACCAACGATACCTTTGATAATTTTTTCAGCCAAATCGTCTCGACCGTCGGTATTGAGGCCAGTCGCAATAAAATGGCTCTGGGCGGGGCCAAAGATGCCAGCGTTCAACTGCACAACCTGCGTGACGGTTTTGCGGGTGTCTCCCTTGAAGAAGAAATGGTGGATCTGGTCCAATATCAGCGCGGCTTTGAATCGTCGGCAAAATTTCTCTCCACCATTGATGAAATGATGAACTCGCTGTTGCAACTGAAGAGGTAAGTGATGAAGGCTACACAGGGAACCACCTACCGGATGCTTGGCTCCAGGCTCAATGATCTTAATCTGCAGCTTGAGGAATTCCGAAAAATCGGATCCACCGGCAAAAAGCTCAACCGGCCCTCCGACAATCCGGCCGCCATCCGTCCGGTCTTAAATACCCGCAAACAGCTCTCTAATGTGGACCGATACATGGAAACCATGGGCCAGGCGCTTGACAAGATGCAGGCCGCCGACGGCCATCTCGAACATGTGGAAAACATCATGCAGCGGGTCAAGGAAATTTCCGTCAATGTGGTCAACGGCACCCTCAATAATGAAGACCGCTCGGTCCTGGCCGATGAAATAGTCAACCTGCGGCAGGAGCTTCTTGACGCCGCCAATGCCAGAGTGGACGGCAAATATATTTTCGCAGGCTATGAGGAATCGACAAAACCCTTTGAAAAAAATCCGGCCTATGATCCGGCGCTTTATAACGCCAATGACCACACGACCTGGCCTTACCTGTACCATGGAGATGAAAACGCAACCAGACTCGAAATCACACCAGGTGAAAATCTGCAGGTCGATCTCACCGGCAATGATCTGTTTTTCGGTACCACTACCTGGAACCAAAATCCACCGCCCAACAACAGCGTAGAGCCGGGCAGGTATGATGTATTCTCCGTGCTGACACGGACGGAAGAGGCGATCCGATCCAATGATCAGACAGCCCTGCAGACCAGTATCAAAGATATTGACGGCGCCTCGGACCAGACAAGAAGACTGCGCTCACAAATGGGTAACCGTGCCTCGAGGGTTGAGACGGCCATGCATCACCAGGAAGGCGTTCGCATAGATTTAAAACAGATTCTCTCACGTTACGAGGATGCCGATGCCATCGAGGCCTTTAACAATATCGTCCAGCAGGAAACCGCCTTCCAGGCGGCCTTGAATGTAACAAGCAAGGTATCAAAACTCTCCATACTCGACTATATGTAATTCCAGTTGTTGATGAACTCGTAAAAAGTCCAGACAATGCTTAAAGATGGCTAAGTAAAAACACAGATATACAGGTAAGAGGAGCGAAACGGAGACTCCGAGGAGTAGTGTTCTGTGGCGGGTCTTAATTATAACATGTAGGGTGCCCTGAAAAATTAGAATTTTCGTTCGAGGTCAAGGAACAGGAAAATTAAAAAGCGCAGCATATTAGACATATGTAAGCATTTTTCATTTTTCTGTGACGCAGAGATCGGGCGAAAAGGCAATTTTTCAAGGTGGCCTGTAGTATATTGAGAATCGCCACAGGACACACGACGCAGTAGATCGAAATTTTTGCGACGCCATCAGTTGTTCTTTTGCTCTGCCAGGATGTCATTATTGAATCCT
>DRLX01000588.1 GCA_011322715.1 Desulfobulbaceae bacterium | reverse complement strand
GAGTGGAATATGGTAACGTTTAATCAACGGTTCATTGAAATGTGGGAAATCCCCGAGCACATTGTTCAATGTCGTGATGACAAGAAAAGTATCCGGTTTGTACTCGATAAACTGAAATATCCTGACCAATTTATGGCCAGGGTCGAAGACCTGATGGCAAATCCTGAGGAAAAGAGTCGGGACGAAATTGAACTTCTCGACGGGCGATTTTTTGATCGCTATTCCGCCCCAGTCCTTGATAAGGAAAAGAATATTCGGGGCAGGGTCTGGTTTTTTCGGGATATCACGGAAGTCAAGGAGAGCAGGGCCCTTCTGAAACAACAGAACACCATGCTTGAGGAACAGGTCCGGCATCGTACCGCCGAGTTGCAGCACCTTAACCAGACCCTGACAACCCTCCTCCATTCTTTGGAAAAAGAAAAGAAAGCGCTTGAAGACAGGGTGAGAGTAAATATCCGGGAGGCGTTGCTCCCTTTTTTTCTTACGCTCAAGGAGACATCTCTTTCAAAGCGGCAGCGAAGTCTTCTGCAAATGATAGATCATGTCCTGTCCGATCTGCTCTCGTCGATGAATACCTCCCTCCAGAATCTGCAATATCCGCTCACCCCGACGGAGACCAAAGTCGTCAACTGTATAAAGACCGGGCAAACCTCAAAAGAAATTGCAGTCCTGCTGAGCTGTTCAGAGCGGACGGTTGAGGGCCATCGCTCAGCAATTCGTCGTAAACTCGGACTGAAGAAAGGAGAAAATCTGTTTCTCCGTCTCCGTTCCATCTCCTGAAATTCACTTAATCTATAGGCACTTCTCCTTAAACCACGTAGTTTCTGTACGTGGTTACCACGTGGTTTTTCCGTGTTGTATTTGTCCATTGCTCTCATATATCATGAACGTAGTCATAGGGAGAGTGGGTCTTTTTCTTTATTGTGAATATGTATTATTCATGCTTTCCGTTGCATGACTGTCCGTGCAATCCCTATGTGTATTGTATGTTAACGTTGTCGTGTTATTCTTATATATCATGAACAGGAAGGTGGTTGTTATGGCATTGATTAAGTGGAGGGATTCGTATTCGGTGGGAGTAGACAAGTTTGACCAGGAGCACATGGTGCTTGTTGAACTGATAAATGAAATGTTTACTATTGTTCGAGATAAGGAGGGTGATGTTGCTGTCCTGACCGATGCCGTTGAAAAACTGGTTGACTACACAAGGATCCATTTTACCGATGAAGAGGAAGCTCTGGAAAAGGTCAACTATCCAAAACTGGAAGAGCATAAAGAAATCCATACGAACCTGCTGGAACAGGTGGTCGATTTTCAGAAGCAGGTAGAAGATGAAGGCAAGGATTTACGAATGGATCTCTATAAATTCCTCAGAGACTGGCTGATCAATCATATCCTTGACGAGGACATGAAGTATGGCGAGTATTTTACAGAAGAGCCGGAAAGTGTCGATACGGTGACGGCCTGAGGGAGAAGAACTGTAACGTGGACTTGTTTCATTCTAAACTTCGTACATTATCAATTCAGCCCTCCCTATGCGGATGCCTCCAACTGTCGAAATTGTATGCCCGGAATTGGATCCCTTCAGGCGGCTTGCCGGTATTTAACCGGTGATTGTCCCGTCCATCGCTTAAAAGATCTTGAAAAGGTACTCAGTTCGCTGAACCCGAGAAGAAAGGCGATCTCCGTCAAATCCATATTATCCTGCTGTACATAATCTTTGGCAAGTTTCATACGGGTCGCATTAAGCAGGGCAAGAAAGGTTGTTCCTTCTTCTTTGAGCAGACGTTGGAGCTTTCTGGTGCTGATATGCAGTTCCGATGCCGTTTTTTCCACGGTAATGGCTCCCGACGGCAGGTGCTCCATGATCAGCCTGCGGACCCGGTTAGCCCAGGAGTCATCGTTGAGCGTGGCAAGATACCTGCTCATTGCCTGGTCGCTAAATTGGGCAAGCTCCTCGTTGGCGCCGGGCAGAAGAACATCCACCTGGTCCAGCGGCAGCGCCAGAGCTGCAGTTGGGGCATCAAAGGTAATCGGCCCTTTGAACAACTCATAATATTTCCCGGCACAGGCAGGACGGCCGTGGGTAAAGGTCACAAAAACCGGGGTCAGATTGTGATGGAAGTTAATGCGCAGGGTACTCATGATCCAGGCAAGAGCCGCATCCTCCCGGCCCGGTGGATAGGGTTTTTCATCGCGATAGGTCAGGGTGAACACAAGAGTTCCCTGTTCCCTGTCTTCATGTATTTTGCCGAACCTGGCTTCGGAAAGAACCTTGTGAAATCGTAAGAGCCGCTCCAGGGTGATGCGCAGGCTCTGGCTCATCAGCAGGGCATAGCCAAGGGTGCCGAAATGGGTCGGATGCCAGCATGTGGCCGCGGCAAGGCCGAAACAGGGGTCTTTGATCCGCTCGGCCGCCTCTTCCCAAAGTATGGCTACCTTCTCCAGCGGGTATCGCGCTCCTGGCTGATACATGAGCTCCGGATCAAGCCGCGCCTTTTGAAAAATGGCTTCCGGGTCCTGGTTGTACTGCCTGCAGATATTCCACAGCACCAGTTGCACACTTGCCAGCTTGGTCAGATTCATGGGCCCTCCCGGTAGCACCTGCAGTTTCAGCCTTGAAAAGGGCTGGTCAATGTCGTTTACGGCCGAGCCGCCATGATACGACACGATTTCTCGTCCCGCGTTTTACCCCCACCTTTTTTGAATATCTTAATATAAAAGCGAAAAAAGAACAATTCCGGCACCGGATTCTTCCTGTTGCCGTCGTAAACTGCCAAGTATTTTGGCGCCCAAAGGCAAGCAGTTAGGCCACCTCTTCCTCTATACTCTTACCAGTTTCAGGTAAACCGGCATGTCCGGGCAGGACATGAACTTCTGTTTTTGCCAGTGTCTGGATTTCTGGCAGCTTCGTGGAGTTTCCTTGCCCTGTCCCGAATTTCAGTCAACAGGAAGGTTGTGAGGAGAGTGTTGTGGAGCCACAGGCACAGGTAATGACATATTCAGATGTCGACGTCGGGAAGCCGGGCTGTTTGTCGGTTGATTGTTTAGGCGAGCTGCTGACATCAATTATTTCCCCGAAGGAAACCAGACCATCTATCGAGTTGGGCGATTGCTGCTTTGATCCGGCAACCGGTGTTGAGACCGGGTCCCGGCTCAGTATCAAGGTCGATTGTGAGGAACGACGGGCATCAGCCGGTAACAGGACGATAACCATGTCGGGTACGGTGGACAACCATCAGGGACAGAGAAAACCGTTCACCCTTTTTTTGTCTTTGTGGCACCAGGAGGATGATTCCGAATGGATGCCCGGCAGCGGTTGTTGCCGTTTCTGGTCCCGGAGGTTGGATATTTCCTGTGCCGGGGGAGAGCGAAAACAACTCTTTGACACCCTGTTTGATGTGGAGGTGTATCGGATATTGTTGTCCGGTCGGCTGATTTCAGGCCGTGGCAGAGGTTTTTTATTATTCCAAAACCGGTTGGGTTTGAGTGATAGGGTGAGACGTTCATACGGAAAAATTGAGGCTGGCTTATGAATGGGCAATTGTTTGTCAATACCGATCGGGACCTGATGATGGTCCTGGATGCCGATCATCGGATTATGGCGGTAAATGATCGGGTTACTGAAGTATCCGGTCTGTCTGCCGAGGAATGTACGGGTCACTGTTGTTATGAGATATTTACCGAACAACAGGAAACCGATTCCCCCGGCTTTACGCTCAGGTCCTGTTCAGGGGGCGAAGTGTCTTTCAGTGATCTGGCGCCCCGGGGGCGGGAGAAAACATTTCAGGTAGATTCTGTTCCCCTGTCCGGACCGGAAGGAAGGAACAGTTATTCTCTCTGTATTGCCCGGGATGTAACAGATGTACGGAACATGGAAGAGAAAATATTTCGGACCCACAGGATGGAAACCATCGGGATGCTGGCCGGCGGCATTGCCCACGATTTCAATAATATTCTTACGGCAATTCTCGGTTTTGCCGAGATAGCCCGGGCCAAGCTGTCCGCAGGCCGACCTGTTACTGAAGAGCTTGACGAGGTCATTGCCGCGTCCCGGCGGGCAGCAGACCTGGTCGGCCAGATCCTTCGCTACAGTCGCGCGGGTGATCAACAGAAAAAGCCGTTGCGTATGGACCTGGTCGTGAAAGAGGCCTTGAAAATGCTGCGTTCAATCCTGCCGGCAACTATTGATATTTTAACGGATATTGCCCGGGAGGAAACCCTGGTTTTTGCGGACCCGACAAGTATCCATCAGGTTGTCGTCAACCTCTGTACCAATGGACTGCGGGCCATAGGAACGGAGAAGGGAAGTCTACAGGTAAGGCTTGGAAAGGTTTTTCTGTCTTCATCTCAGGTGCCGGCGGCAGCAAATGTCGCTCCCGGTCCCTTTGTTGAGTTGACGGTTAGAGACAGCGGCAAGGGGATGGACAAGAAGACCATGGCCCGGATATTTGAACCCTATTTTACCACCGGAAAGCAGGGGGAGGGGACCGGACTGGGGCTTGCCGTCACCCGCGGAATCGTGCAGAAATATAATGGATTTATCCGGG
>DRLX01000587.1 GCA_011322715.1 Desulfobulbaceae bacterium | reverse complement strand
TCCTCCTTATAATCTTCGATGTTGTCGGCGCTGACAAAATAAGCGGTTTCCAGAACATTATGTTTATCCTTGGCTTTTTTGACCTCATAAAGATCGGTTTTGGCAAAGAATCCCTGGTAGGAGAGCAGGGCCTCATAAACCGCGCCCAACTGGTTAATACCAAGCTGGGAATAGGAAATACGGCCCCGCCTGTTGTTCCTGCCCCCTTTGGGACGGGAAAGTGACATCAGCTCAATGATCTCCTGCATGACAACATTGCGGAGACGTACCCGGTTCAGGATCGGGGTCTGCCGGGGATCAAAGAGATGGCTCCGCAGTGGAGAAATACGAAAAGTGTGGTGATCGGGATTGCCGAACATGTCCAGCTGACGGGCCGTGTTCTTTGGTTGAAACCCGTTATAGAGCAGATCAAAGAGAAGTTTAATGGATGCATGGATAAAATAGCCGTTTTTTGACTCCTCGGTGGTCAACTGCACCAGTTCCAGATCACGCAAGGTCTCCAGACTGTAACCTTTGCGGTACTCTTCCGATTTTTCCGGCAGGTAACCAAGTTCGGGCCGAGCCTCAATATAAAAGAGAAAGAGCAGGCGATACATGTAGCGCAGACACTCCCGGCTGAGTTGGCCGGCCATGTCATCACGAAAAACCTTATCCTTGGTTTTATTGCGCAGATACCAGACCGCCTCATTGCCGAGTAGTTCAATTGCCGCCCGCAGGGAATATTTTAAATCTTCGGAAACAGAGAATGCGTGTTTATGTGAGCTTTCATCCAGGGTATCCAGCAGCGGCAACCCATCCACAGGACAGATGGAATCCCGATGTAAAAGGGCAGCCATGGCCTGGAGGGTGGACTGTTCTTTACGGTTCAGAATTTCCTGGATATCGAAGTGAAGAAGACGCTTTTCATTCCACTTGGTTCGGTCCAGGAGCTGCAGCTGGTTATGACTTGCCAGGATAACCCAGCGAGGCGGTTCGGGGAGGGAGAATATTTGTTTTGTAACAAGCTCTTCCAGGGGAAGATCCAGTATTTTTTCTCTTTCTTCGTCTTGCGGATATTGCTCATCATGGAGCTGCAGTTCAAGAAGATCGGCTTGTTCACCGAATTCATTCACGGCAGCAATGATCCAGAGTTCAGGCGCGCCATCGGGTCTGTTGACGGCAGCTGTCAGGGGCAGAGATGCGCCGGTATCGAGTTCCATGTATTGTGGCTGATACTGGTAGCCAAGGGCATCAAGCAGATCTGCTAAAAAAACATTCTGGAGCAACAGTCTGTTTGCGATTTTTCGTTCCCGCTCCAGTCGATCCTGCATGGTGAAATATTGCTTACGCAGGGAGGCAAGCTGTTTCCAGGGCTGACGAAAGTCCGGAGATTCAGCCTCCTGTTGTTTCCATTTTTTAAAGACATCCTTGAGGTCGTTTTCAAGAATGGCGGACAGGTAGTGGTGGGTGTAGAATTCATTTTTGTTCTGAATGCCGGTTAGATCTATTGCCATTATGCGCCCCCCTTAAGAACTGCCACGATCTGAATATAGGGGTTGTCTTCCGTTGTCATGGTATCTTCCACCCAGTCGATGAACTCATCAAATTTCTGGTCAATTTCTCTTTTTCTCCGCTCTTTTTTACTGAGATTCCTCTTCTCCATGTAAAAAAGTTCCAGCTGCCGGTACTGCTTTCCCTTGAGGAGTTCCAGAGCATCTAACTGCTTCTGCAGCTTATCGTTGATTTCATCTTCAAAACGAGCCCGCTCCCGGCTCATAAACTCTTTTGCCTGTTTGACGGCGTTCGGCAGGAGTTTTTTGATAGGGTTAATATCGATACCGTCACCACTGTTTGGAAAACTGATTCTGCCAAGGCCGGTGCGCTCAAGCAAATCATCAAAAGATTCAATCTCCAGAAATTCGTTCTCCAGAAAGGTGACGCCAAACCATCGAAAGACAAGAGGATGACCTTTACGGTTGGGAATCAGGCCGGAAAGGATGAAGACTGTTTCTTCCGGCTCAAGAGCGCCCGGCAGGGAAAGAACAGGGGCTTCATGGCGGCCGAATCCGGCGATGACCTTGTCGTTGATCCACTCAATAACCGGATTATGGGGCCAAAGATAGTGAATACGGGGCCAGGCCTTTTCATCTTTCCGACTGCGTCTTATTTCATACTGGATTATGTCAGTATCGGCAGAAAGAATAAAAATATCGTCTTCGGGCCATACTTCACGGGGCAGAGAGTAGCGGAGTCGTGATTTAAGTTCCTTGGTGGCCGTTAAGGTGACCTGCCGGGCGTCGTCATCAAACTCGGTTTGCAGGGTCTGGGTCTGTTTAAGAGATTCTATGGCAGCCTTGAGATAGTGGTAATCGTCAGGGTAGAGAGAAATTATCTCTCTTGTTCTGCCCTCGGCCAGGTTGCCGACGGGAGGAGCTGTTTCGCCGAGCATCAGGGCAAGGGGATCAATGGTTTCACCAGCAAATTTCTTTTCAAATTCAGAAGCGCTTGCCCCCTGCTCAATGGCTTCGGCTGTTATCCGTTCTTCCAGGTCAATATCATACACGCCCATGATGGCGGAAGGATCACCGATGTTTTTTACCGCCTCTTCATCCTTTTCAATGAGCAGCTCCAGAATGCGCATATCCCCCTTTATTTTTGGATTGGAACTCTGGCTGACCAGATAGAGGATATACGGTGTATTACGTTGCCCGTAACGGTCAATGCGGCCATTGCGTTGCTGAAAGACCATAAGAGACCAGGGAATATCAAAATGGATCAACCGATGACTGAGGTAATGAAGATTAATACCTTCCGAGGCTACATCGGAGGCGATGAGCAGGCGGATGGGCGATTTTTCCTTGCCGAAATCCTCCACAACCTGCTGTTGGTCAACATCGGACATGGTGCCATAGAGGATGGCGACATGCTTACTGTCTAAATTCAAATCCTTCGGCAGATGTTTTTCCAGGAAACGGAGCGTTTCTATACGTTCGGTA
>DRLX01000586.1 GCA_011322715.1 Desulfobulbaceae bacterium | reverse complement strand
GGCAAGGTTGCACTCTACCACTGAGTTATTCCCGCTCTGACATAAAAACGTTTAATTACAAACAGCAGGAGACTATAATAAATAATTCAATAGTCTGTCAATAAAAAATTAGTCGGCGAAGAAGAAAAGATTTTTGAGCCGAAAATAAATTTGAATATAGAAAATATATACGATTCCCAACGGTATCGTCAATGGCACCTCTCTGGTGTCTCTGTAGGCCACCTTGAAAAAATAGATATTTTGCCCAATTTCTGTGTCACAGTAAAAAATAAAATGTTCACATATGCATAATATGCTGCGCTTTTATTTTTCACTGTTCCTTGAGCCTGAATAAAATATCTACTTTTTCAAAGTACCCTGTAGAAGAAAATGAAGCTGTTCCCATGGAATTGTTGCGAATTCCTTTGAAGGTGAATACAATCTAAATTCGTGGTACTGTCATGCCCCTGTAATGTACCAGGGGTTGAGAATAATGAAGTATGGGAGTGAGCATGGCTGAGGGAAATGTACGTCAATCACGAATAACCCGGAAGACCGCTGAAACCGATATCGTCATTGAATTGGATGTCGACGGCAGTGGTCGGGCCGATATCTCCACAGGAGTTGGATTTCTCGACCACATGCTTACCCTGTTTACGGTGCATGGTTTTTTTGATCTCCGTATCCGGGCGAAGGGCGATTTGGATGTGGATGACCACCATACGGTTGAGGATGTGGGTATCTGTCTCGGCAAGGCGTTGGCACAGGCGCTTGGAGACCGGTCCGGTATCTGCCGTTACGGACATGCATATGTTCCCATGGACGAAACACTTGTTCGGGTATGTGTTGATATCTCTAATCGACCCTATCTCCATTATCTGGCAACGGTACCGGACCAAAAGGTTGGGACGTTCGACACTGCTCTGGCTAAAGAATTTATGCGTGCCCTGGCGCAGCACGCAGGGCTCACTCTGCATATTGATCTTCTACACGGCGAAAATACCCATCACATAATTGAAGCAGTTTTCAAGGCATTGGCCAGGGGCCTGTCCGCTGCCGCCTCCGTCCGAACCGATCTGCAGGGGCAGCTTTCCTCCAAGGGGATGTTGTAGCTTTCAGGACCGCAATAAATATCATGATTCCGCAGCCCTTAAAATATGAAAAAACAAAGAGGAAGAAGATGAAAGGCGTGCAAAAAATTGTAGTTTTGGCGGTTGTTGGAGTTTTTCTTATGATCGGCGGCTGTGGTAAGAAGGAAAAACCGGCCGTTATCGCGAAAAATCCTGATATTGTACTCTCCTGTATTGGGGTGTTGCCCGTTACCGTCAAGGTGGATCATACGGAGGCGGACCAGGCGGTCGGGAACGGCAAAGAGCTGCAGGATGGTGTTTTGGTAATGGATAAATTGCTGCAGAAACAGTTTATGGCTAGAGATGATGTCCGCTTTATCTCCCCTGCCCAGGTAAATGGCCTGCCAAAGGATGATATGGAAGATTCATTATCAACGGCCCGAAAAGCGGCTGATTTTCTCAGTTGCAATGGAATCCTTCAAGTGACTCTCCATCGGTATCGGCAGCGTGTTGGTGGGAAATATACGGCCTCGGTACCGGCCTCGGTTGCCTTTAGCTACAGGTTGATTGACGTGAACAGTAAAACCGTTCTCTGTAGTGGACGTTTTGATGAAACGCAACAGTCGGGAATGGCGAATCTCTATACCTTCAACAGTGCCAGAAAAAGGGGGTTTACCTGGATTACGGCTGAAGAACTGGCCAGGGAAGGAATGCAGGAAAAATTTCATGAATGTCCCTATCTGCAACAGCCTGGAGATTAGGCCAATCCTTAACGGATGGTGCATAACTCACATTGTCGTCAACAAAAAATCTGATTCACCGCGCCTGTCGTAGAAAGATCGGCCGGGCCATGGTTGATTACGCCATGCTGGCCGATGGAGACCGGGTGCTGATAGCCGTTTCCGGAGGAATTGATTCACTGGTTCTTGCCCGTGTTTTACAACTCTGGAAGACCCGCGCTCCCATAGCGTATACCCTGCATGCCATTCATATTGACATGCAACCGGCCGGCGACGGACCCGGGACGGTTGCCCGCAGAGTACAGGCTGCTCTGCGCTACCATGACCTGCCCTGCACAATTCTTCCTGCCGCCTGGACTCCCGATGAAGTGGCGGTCGACAAGGGCCGGGTGAAAGATGTCTGTTTTCAATGTGCCCGCAGCCGTCGTACCCAGCTTTTTGACCATGCGCGCAAAAATCAGTATCCTATCCTGGCCATGGGCCATCATCGTGATGACATCATAGAGACCTTTTTTCTCAACATGCTGCATGCCGGCAATCTCAGCACCATGGTACCAAAACAGCAATTATTTTCCGGACGCCTTTCCATTATTCGGCCCCTTGCCTACCTGAGTAAACAACAGGTGCAGAAGATCGGACAAGCATTGTTTCTGCAACCGATCCGCAGCAATTGTCCTCTGTCGGAGAAAACCGCCCGATGCCGTGTCCATGAGATAGTCAACGACATGGAACAACGGTCGCCGGGGGCCCGCGAACATATTTTTGCAGCCCTTGCCAATATCCGTCCCGACTATCTTCTTGATCGGCACTATAGGAATGATTATGCAAACAGATCTTGAATGTCTAGTTTGTTTCGTGCGTCAGGCCCTGGCAGCGGCCAGGCTTTCCACAGAGGATTCGCAGCTCCGGCGGCGGGTTGTCGATGAGACCGGTTGCATGCTTTCCCGGGTGGATCTTGAAAGGACGCCCCCTGAAAACGCCGTTTTTCTCTACCGACTCATTGCAGAGATTACCGGTAAACAGGACCCCTTTAAAGAGCTGAAACACACAAGTAATGTCTTTGCCCTTTCCCTGTATGATTCCATCAGCTCCCAGGTTGAGGCGGCCCGCGATCCCCTGCG
>DRLX01000585.1 GCA_011322715.1 Desulfobulbaceae bacterium | reverse complement strand
GAGGTATGGGAGGACCAGGAAGATGATTACGTTGATTTTGATCCCACTGATTATGTAGACAATCCCGTTGCCCTTGCCCGGATGAAGGCGCAGGTCAAACAGGTTGACCTTGCCCGGTACATGATGGTTACCCCGTCCTATATCTCCAAACTTGAACATGCCGATCGGGTTTCAGATGAAGCCTTGCAGAAAGTCAAGGCCGCCCTGCAAGAGTTGAGAAAGCGGTAGCGATTCCAAAGAGCCAAAAGATGACAACCTGAAAAGCAGAAAAAATACGGATGGTGTACCAGGTGGTGTACCGGAAACAGGCAGGTAATAAAAAAAGCACTTAACGAATGGACGCTAAGTGCTTTATATTATTGGTGGGCCGTGAAGGATTCGAACCTTCGACCAATTGATTAAGAGTCAACTGCTCTGCCAGCTGAGCTAACGGCCCATTATTTTTTTGAAAGCGGTTTCTATGTAGCACAGGAGAGGGGGAGCGTCAAGAAAAGCTTGCCCATTCTCCCATAGAAAAACAAAAAAAGCAATTACCTGTAATACAGGCTCGGACTGCCCATGGTCTGCAGCGCCTTGTACAGATTGCGTCGGAAATCTCGGCGGTCCCAAACGCCTTGAATATGACCGCGCCGCAGCGCGCTGCGCGACTTATGATAGTCGGGCGGAATATCCATACCTGTTGTTTCCCGGATGACCCGAGGGCCTGCAAATCCTATATTACAGGAGCGGATGGCGAACTGATACGGAGAACAGCCCAGAAAGCTGGCCACCGGACCGGCATAGGAGTTGTTGTCATAGACAACGATGTACAGTCCGCCGGCATCGATATATTCCCGTACCGCCATGGTGCATTTTGGCATCTGGGTCACGCCGAGGGTACCTTCCTGGATGCGGATGCCGCCGGTGGTATGAACGTAGGCCAGAAGAGGGCGTTTTTTGCGTTTGGCCAGTTCGCAGGCCTGGACAAATTTTTCCCCTTCGGCCGTGCCCACCGTGCCGTTTCTGAAATCGGCAATCAGCATGCTGACAACCACCTGAATATCCATGACCCTGGCATGAAAGGTCAGGTTGGCACAGCCAAGACCGGTTTTGCTGCGGGCCAACTGCAGTCGTTCATCCAACCCCTCGTATTTGAGCGGATTTTTAGAATAAACATCCGAGTTGAAGGCCCTGATCGAGTCCGGGTCAAAGATATTTTTCAGATACCACTGGTGCTCCAGGGGAAAGTGATGCCCGCATTTCTGACAGACACCGGCAAATTCGCCGTACAGGTCCGGCACCCAGAGATCCTCGCAGCCGTGTTTTTCGGCATTGGGACAGCTGACCGTTCGGTCTTCATTGGCAAGAGGGCTGGTATACGTGTCGGTGAGTTCTAGAGGATCAGGACCGCTGACGACGGAGCTGATAACCGCCTGCGGCGGCAGGGAGGATGCTTTGCCCACTCTTGTTTTGTCCTTGTGAACAATGGAATTATAGGCTGAGACAAAGGGGTCGGTGAGACGTTTGACCAGGACCGATCCTTCTCCCGTCATCTCTTTTAAAGCTTTTTTGACCTGTTTCTGGTGTCCTTTCAGGACATCATAGCGGAAGGTATAATAGAGCTTTTCAACCGTGGCCTGCAAAGATTTAAATATATTTTCGGCCGGCAGGATTTCCCCGCCAAAGCCATCCTTGCCCATTGCCCGGTATTTTTTGGAGCGCAGGATAAGTAATCGTTTGGTTTCCGATGGGTTTAAATCCCATGGAATATCAATCTGTGGTGCCTGTTCCGGATGTTCCGCTTTTTTTCGTTTAACTTCGTATGATCGAAATCCTCGAACGCTTTTGGTTTTGAGGACCACTTCATCCGTTGCCCGGATGATTTCGGATCGCACCCGGGCAAAAAAGGAGAAATCATCGCTTTTTGCCCCCAGTGGCGGCTCCTGAATGATTCTGTCGATGGTGCCTAGTTTCAAATTGTCTGCGGCCGTAATGTGAAGGCGGTTGGCGCAGGTTTCTATCAGAGCCGGGGGAACTTTTTCCCCTTCACGAACCCGTCCCTCGATGGCGGCCGCCCCTTCAGGAGAGATGACTGAATAGTAGCCATGGGAAAACATAAGACGAAAATCACTGAGTCCTATGGCTTCGGCGCCTCCGGATCCACCTTCGGAGATAACGGAAATCATCGGCACCCGGAGTTTGGTCATGGCGTAGAGATTGCGGGCGATCTGCTGGGCGGCGCCTGGATACTCTTCCACCGGGTAGGAACCCGGGGTAAAGATATAAAAATGGATGGGGATACCTTCGGTTTCCGCAACTTTCATGTAACGCAGGGCCTTTTCATTACCCCATGGTTTACAGGAACCGCCGTTACGAAATTCTTCGCCATGCCCGACTTCCTGGCCGATGACCATGACCGAGGCCGTGTATGGTTTTTTCTTAATCCTGCGGACAATATTGGCCTTGGCGACCACCATGGCCGGGTCTATGTTAAACTCGCCCTGGCCGCCGAGCTCAGTGTAGTCCTCATAGACGTTTTCGAGGATGTCCTTAAAGGAAAATCGCAGGGGATTACGGACGATACGAACCCGCTCCATTGCGGTAAGGTCTTCCTCGCATCGTTGTTCAAGGAATTGGATGGAGGCATCGAGTTTTTTGATTCGGTCGGCAAATTCTTTGCTTTCCAGGTCATAGCGCCGGTTTTTTAATTCTTCGCAATCGGTTTGAAAGACGGAAAGGTTCCCCCATTCATCCGTGTTTTTGATATGGGTCAGGCAACCGATGCGCTGTTCTATATTCTGGAGCTTTTTCAGCAGTTCATTCATAATGTTTCGACGATAACGTCGATATATATACTGTCCATGCCCTGTTTTTCTTTATGCAGGCAGGGAAAATTTATTCATAATCGGCACAGAGCGCCGGGGGAGATCGCAGTGTCGCAGAACGATACTGCAAGGCTCAGTCGTGTAACCATGTTAAAAAGTAAGCAGACGATTGAGGTTGTCCCGCAGGTAGTCCAGGTTTGTTAAAATGGAGTCACCGGAGCTACTTTCGCCTTCAATGATGGTGTCTTCAATAAACCGTCCAGCCCGTTCTTTGGCCTGTTCCATGGATTCCCCCCAGACCAGGGCAAGGGCAAGATTGGGGTCATATTCGCTGGGAATGGGGTAGGGCCTGTCGCTCGGGACATGAGTGTATACTGCGGACCACTCATAGGATGGTAATTGAAAGCGGGTAATTGTTCCAATCCAGGGCGTGAAATCGCGGGCCGGGTTTTCCGCCACGATACGCAGCTCTATGCCGGCTCCGTGGAATTCGATGTCCTCCTGGCTGTACCCCATTGGCTCGCCCAGGGCCAGTCGGATCTGTTCCCGGATGAGATTTGGATGACTGCCGTTTAGGTAACTGATTCGGGCGGAGACATCGTTTTCAACCTGGATACGGGTATTGACCTCAAGAAGATAGGGCTTGCCGCTGCGGCTGACGATCCATTCCCATGTGCCTACATTGTCATATTTGACATAATCGGCAAGGCGGAGCGAATATTCGACGATATTTTCCAGTACGGAGGCGCTGTCGAATGCATACTCAAAACAGGAATCGTCAAAGCCTGGCGCGGCTTCGATGCGTTTCTGGCGACCGGTGGATTGGATGGTGCAGTTGCGTGAGTTGAAATGGACACGCTCGTTGTGACGTGAACAGACCAGCTGCACTTCAAGGTGGTTGTAATCGGTCAACCGCTGCTCAATCAGGACACCTCCGTCACCAAACTGACGTTTGGCGTAATTCTGCACCTGTCGATAGATCTGTCTGAACTGCTCTATCTGGGTGACCTCTTCAATGCCCATGCCTCCTCCTCCGGCCGCTGCTTTGACCAGAATTGCAGGTTGTTCGATATTCTCGTCTTCCTGGACGTCAAAGAGATGCTGGGCTATTTCCTCCGCCTCCATTTCATTATAAATTGGAGAATCGGTACCGGGAATGGTCGGAATACCGAGTTTGTTGGCCACATGTTTGGTATTAATCTTGTCGCCGAGATTTTTGATGACCTCCCAGTTTGGACCTATAAAAGTCAGGGGCCGGTCACGAATAGTCACCCGGCGGGCAAAACGAAAATCTTCGGAAAAAAATCCATATCCCGGATGAATGGCCGTGCATGAGGTGTGGTCGGCAATGGCCAGGATATCATTGGCGTCGGTATATCGGGTCACCCGCCAGGCATTCTGTTTAGGCCCGGATATCCGGTTGCGTCGGACATGCTCCGAGTCCCGGTCGGCATCAGTATAGATGACGACATATTCCAGGTCCAGATCCCGGCATGCCTCCATGATGCGGATGGCTATTTCCCCGCGATTGGCGATAAGTACTTTACCCAGCACGCGAAACCTCTTATTGAGAACATACTCCCCGGTTGATTACGGATTGCTTCACCGGATGTATGGAAGATTGATGAAGGAATACAAAAAAGGCGGCCCCATGGCGCGGCCCTGTCTCTCGTTCCAAAAGATGTATTTTCCTTTCTACTTTTTAAAGACTAATTTTTTATTTTACCCGAAGCATGCCGTCTTGGAAAGATGGAAAATGAAAAATTATGTTTGTGGATGTTTTCTTTATGATACTACGTCTTTTTTAGGGGTTGGGGTCGGTCGGGGCTTTCTTGAGCCTGCCGGTTTTTCCAGTGCATGGTTTGTCGTGCCTTTCCTCTCCGGAGACGGGAATTTCATTGTTCCTCCGGATAACTCGGAGTACATTATTGTATGCAGTGGCCATTATGGCCCCAAAGAAAAATTGCCCAAATAAAAAACATGGGAAAAAGAAAACCATAAAGCGGCATGATCCGCCCTGCTGACGGCGGAAAGGTCGGCTGGAATCTTTTAAGCCCCTGGGAATTATGCAGTGAATCCGAAAAAACAGAAAAGCCATGGCTGATGAGAAAACAGAGGGGATATGGGCTCGTCTGAAAGCCCTTTTTCGTTTTCGAGGAGCGCCTGATACCGCTCGGGAACTGGAAAATGATATCCAGGAACTACTCGAAGAGGGGGAAGAGCAGGGATTGATTTCCAGCCATGAAGAACGGATGATCAGTTCCATCTTTGATTTTCGTGAAACCAGGGCTTCGGAAATTATGACCCCGTCGGCGGAAATAGTTGCCGCCGACCGGACAAGTTCCGTGCGTGATCTTATTCGTATGGTGCTTGAAGAGGGATACACCAGGATTCCGCTGTTTGATACCACTCCCGATACTGTTATTGGTATTCTGCACGCAAAAGACCTTTTGCGGTTCTGCGGTGATGTCGATCATCCCGAGGGCGAGCTGAGCAAGTTTTTTCATCCACCTGTTTTTATTCGCGAGTCAACGCCGATAATCGACCTGTTGCATATCTTTCAGGAGAAAAAAACTCACATGGCGATTGTTACCGATGAATTCGGCGGCGTGCGTGGTCTGGTTACGCTTGAGGATGTCATTGAGGAAATTGTTGGGGAAATAGTAGATGAACATGATCAGGAGGAGATTGAACTGCGGGTGGTGGAAGATGGTATTATCGTGGTTGATGCCAAAATTGACAGGGAGGAGGTGGAGCGGTTTTTTTCCTGCCGTTTGCCCGACGGTCCCTATGAATCCATTGGTGGTTTACTCCTGCATAGGTTGGGTGAGGTGCCGACCCGTGGAACCGAGATCGTCATTAACGGGCTTCTTTTCACCGTAATTTCTGCGGACAAGCGACGCATCAAAACAGTCCGCATAGAAAAAAAACAATGACCAGGTCCGCCGCATCGGTCGACATAAGCCGGTGGTACTCTTTGGCTGCCTCCGTCAGCACCGCTTTATTGCTTTTTTTTGCCATGCCCGGATATTTCGGCTGGTGGCCCTTGCTCTTTATCGCCCTGGTTCCCCTGTTGTCGGCGGCATTGTATCTGCCGCCTCGGCGCAGCGGCTGCATGGGCTTTATGACCGGTTTCCTCTATCACATCCTGACCCTGCACTGGATTGTTGTTGTCCTGGGCAGGTACGGTGGCCTGCCGCCGTGGCTGAGCGTGTCCGCCATGGTGCTGCTGGCTGCATACATGGGAGTGTATTGCGCCCTGTTCTGTTTCTTGTTCAGTCTGCTTGCCGGACGGTCATGGCACCGGGAACGGTCGGTGGCTGTTTTGGTCTGGACGGCGCCGATACTCTGGGTCGGGCTTGATTATTTGCGCGGCTTTCTTTTTACCGGTTTCCCCTGGCTTGATCTCGGTTATGGCCTCTATTCTCAGCCGGTACTTATTCAAGCCGCCGACCTGGGCGGCCATCATCTGCTTTCTTTTACCCTGGTGCTGGCAAACGGTTTTATCGTTGCCGTTTTTGACCGCCAGCGGCCACAGGTGCGCTGGAATATTCGTCGGGAAAAACGCGCCTTACTTCTGGCTTGTTGTTTTCTCATCTTTGTCTTCGGCTATTCCATGGTCCGTTTTCGGGTCATGCCTTCTCTATTTCGTCATTCCCTGCAGGCGGAAATTTCCGTGGTACAGGGAAATATTGCCCAGAACCTGAAATGGAGTCCGCAACAGAAAGAACAGACCATTGAGACCTATGAGCGTCTTTCCCGTCAGGCTGTAACAGATCATACCACGGAACTTCTGGTCTGGCCGGAGACGGCGCTGCCCTTTTATCCGCAGCAGGACCCCCTTGCAGCGCGTGTGGTCGGGCTGGCCGAGAAAGAAAATCTGTACCTGCTGACCGGAGCCCCCACCTTTGCGATAAAGGGTGAAGGGCGACAACGGCAGGTCTCCTATTTTAACAGTGCTCTACTGATTGATCCAAACGGCAGAATCGTCGGCATCCATGCCAAACAGCATCTTGTCCCCTTTGGTGAGTATGTGCCTTTGAGAAAATTGCTCCCCTTTCTCTCGCCGCTGGTCGAGAATATCGGTGATTTTACGGCCGGAATTTCAAGCAGTCCTTTGGTCGTGGGTAAGCAGCTTCGGCTTGGAATTTTAATCTGTTTTGAATCCATATTTCCCAAAGTTGCCAGGGACGAGGTTGCGGCAGGCGCCAACCTGCTGGTCAATTTGACCAATGATGCCTGGTATGGACGGACCAGTGCGCCATATCAGTCCATGGCCATGGCTGTGTTGCGGGCGGTGGAGAACAAGCGTTCTCTTGTTCGAGCGGCAAATACCGGTATCAGCGGTTTTGTTGATCCTGTTGGCGAGGTGGTACAGCAGACGAAAATTTTTACTCCGGCGGCAATTACCGCCAAAGTTCCCGCCTTTGAGAAACAAACGGTTTTTGTGCGCGGCGGTTATGCTTTCGGCGGACTGTGCCTTGCCGGTATCCCGATGTTGCTTATATGGCGAAAAAGGCAACTGTAAGAAGGTTTTTGCGCAAGTATCCCGACGGAGAGAACAGCGCCGGTTTGACCTCTCTACAAAAATAGTTGATAAAAAAATAAATTTTCTTGTTTTTTTCTTGTTTCTTCTGTTATGTTTCGTACATAGTGTAAATGCGTAGTGCTGTAGAGAAGTAAAGACACCATCATGAACATGGTACTGTTTTTGTTGCCTTGAAGCCTTACGCGTCATCCAGAACATTCAGCTCATATTAAGGAGAACAAGAGAGCAATGTTACAAGGAACAGTAAAGTGGTTCAATGAATCCAAGGGTTTTGGTTTTATTGAGCAGGAAGACGGGAAAGATGTGTTTGTTCATTATTCAGCTATCCAGGGTAGTGGATTCAAAACATTGAATGAAGGTGACAAGGTAGAGTTTGAGGTGGTTGACGGTCCCAAGGGTCCGGCTGCCGCAAACGTACAAAAGGTATAATTTCAACTTCTCCCTGTTCGGTTTCGTCCGGCAGTGTGAGATAGAGGAGAGGCTGCGGCATCTCCTTGCATAATCCCGGTAACCTCAGCGTTGCCGGGATTTTTTTATGGCGCTTTGTTGAAGAGAGAGTATTTTATGCGGGTTCCGTTGTTTTTTTTCGAGCCCTTGTTGAGTCTCAATACTGATTTTTTCGTTCGTGAAGATCGCGCTTATTCAAATAAATCCTGTTATCGGGGCCTTTGACGCCAATCTGAACAAGATTCTTGACAATCTTGAATCAGCCCGGGCTGCCGGTTGCCGGCTCGCTGTTTTTCCGGAGTTGCCCCTGTGTGGCTATCCGCCCCGTGACCTTCTTGAACGATCATCCTTTCTTGAGGCCCATGACCGCGCCCTTGCCCAACTGGTACAACGCGTCCACGGCATCGGCTGTGTGCTCGGCGTCCTTGAACGCAGGAGAGGTCCCGGTAAGCCGTTGTACAATTCAGCTTTTTTAATGGATGAAGGCAAGGTTCTGTATCGGGTACGAAAACAGCTCCTTCCCACCTATGATGTTTTTGATGAGTGCCGCTATTTTGAACCGGGCTCGGCTTCGCTTCCTTTTTCCTTTCAGGGAAAAATCATTGGACTGTCGGTTTGTGAGGATATCTGGCAGGAGCCGGGGAAATATCCTATTGATCCGGTGGCAACCTTTTTTGACCATGACCCTGAGCCTGATTTTTTAATCAATATTTCCGCCTCCCCATATCATCACGGCAAACTCGGCAAGCGATTGGAAGTGTTTTCCTCGCTCTGCAGAAGACACAGGATACCGCTTCTCTATGTCAATCAGGTCGGCGGTCAGGATGAGCTGATTTTTGACGGTCATTCTCTGGTCATGGATGCGGACGGCAAAGTCCGTGCGGCGGGCAGGGGATTTGCCGAGGATATCATTATCGTTGATAGTGACGACTGGCGTCCTCAGGTCGACCGGCCGGAACCGGAAGATTCTACGGGGCAGGTGCTGGAGGCCCTGACTTTGGGCCTGCGTGATTATATGGGAAAAATCGGCTTCCATCGGGCGGTGATTGGTCTGTCCGGCGGTATCGATTCGGCTGTTACCGCAGCCATTGCCTGCCGGGCGCTGGGAGCGGATAATGTTGTTTGTCTGGCGCTGCCCTCACCTTACACATCGAAGATGTCCATTGATGATGCCCGTGCTTTGGCGGATAATCTGGGATGCGGTTTTGAAATCCTGCCTATTGCCAAGGCCATGCACGCCTTCACAGACACCTTAGCTCTGCTTTTTTCCGGTATGCCTGAGGATGTGACTGAGCAGAATCTGCAGGCACGGATCAGGGGGACGCTCCTGATGGCCTATTCCAATAAACTGGGCCATCTCCTGCTGTCAACCGGTAATAAATCAGAAATGGCGGTGGGTTACTGCACTCTGTACGGTGACATGAACGGTGGCCTTGCCGTGCTTGCTGATGTTCCCAAGATCATGGTCTATGAGCTGGCGCGGTTGATAAACGGTAACGGTAAGGTTATTCCTGAGCGGATTATCACTCGGCCGCCGTCGGCGGAACTTAAACCCGATCAACTGGACCAGGATGATCTGCCGCCCTATGAAGTACTTGATCCCCTGCTGCAGGGATATCTCGAGGAATTCTTAGGAGTAGAAGAACTGGTTGCACGGGGATTTGAACGCAGCGTTGTCTGCGATGTCATTGGCCGTATCAAGCGCAATGAATATAAAAGGCGCCAGGCGCCCATTGGTCTCAAGGTCACCTCCAAGGCCTTTGGTTATGGCCGTCGCTACCCGATTGCTCAGGGATTTCGAGAATGAGGATGATCCGTTATGGCCGGTAAACCACCCCGCAGGCTCATAGCTGCGCTCGTCTTCATCCCCTTTCTTTTTATGCTGTTTGTCTATCTTTTCTATCGGGAAGAGAGGACACAGCGGCCGCAGCAGTTGGCAGTAACCACCGCCGGATATGTGGAGATGTGTTTGAACTGCCATGTAGACATCCATCTTGATGCCGCCCATGATGCCAAGGTGGTAGGTTGTTCGCCTTGTCATCTCGGCAATGCCCTGGCCATTGGTAAGGAAAAGGCCCACCGGGGAATGGTACTCAATCCCGGCGACCTGCGGGTGGTGGAAAAAACCTGCGGAGTCGAGGGCTGCCATCCTGCTGACCCGCACAAGGTGAAAAATTCCCTGATGGCCACAAATCGTGGCATTTTGTCTACCCTACTTTATTATTGGGGTGAACGTAATTCCCAGAACGCAGATATTACTGTCGAGCAGCTTCTCAAAAGTGGTGAGACTTCCCTGGCCCTGGATTATTTTCGTAAACTTTGTGCTACATGTCATCTCTGGAAGCGGAAAAACGATATGCCGGATGCCCCGGCTTTTTTTAATGAAAAGGGTGGCGGCTGCACCGCCTGTCACAGTGTTCCCGGCAAGAATGGCGAAAAGGTGGATGGAGACGGGAAAAAGAAGAAACCGCATCCGCTGATCATCAAAAAAATTCCGGAAGAAAACTGCATTCGCTGCCATAACCGTTCCGGCAGGATCGGTATTTCCTATACCGGTATTTTTGAGTCTGAGGGCTATGGTACCCCCTATGAAAAGGGACATCTTTCTTCCCAGCGGTTACCGGGAAATCGTTTTTACCTGAAAAT
>DRLX01000584.1 GCA_011322715.1 Desulfobulbaceae bacterium | reverse complement strand
TCACCTTTGGAAACGGAAAAATAAAATTTGAACAGTTTTATACCGTCCTTGACCAGCATCTCCTCAAACAGCGGCACATCTTTTAAAAAGCGTTTGTGCTGCTCATCGGTACAGAAGTTCATTACCGGTTCCACCATGGCGCGATTATACCAGGAGCGGTCAAAGAGGACCAGTTCACCCGCAGCCGGCAGGTGCGGCACATAGCGTTGAAAGTACCATTGGGTCATTTCCGTGTCGCTTGGTCTGGCCAGGGCGATGACCTTGGTCAGGCGTGGATTGAGAAAAGCGGTAATTCTCTTGATGGTCCCGCCTTTACCGGCGGCGTCCCGTCCTTCAAAAATGGCCAGAATCCGCATACCGGTCGCCTTCATGTGGTTCTGCAGTTTCATCAGTTCTATCTGCAGTTTTTTCAACTCGATCTCATATTCGAGATGACTCTTCTTGATCCATAACCGGCGTGTCTCTTTGGAGGGCTTGATCTTTTTATATTTCAGGGGACTGCCTTCCAGCAGCTGAAGACTGTCGGTATTTTTCTGTTGATATTTTCGCCCTTTTCCGTGAGCCTTGTTTTTTCGTATGCTGTTGCCGCCGCCCATGGTCGTCTTTCTCCTGAATATTTTCTTTATGCACAAAATTGGCGCAGTGCGCCGGGTACTCTTCAGCACCACGCTACATGCGTGGTGCTGAAGATATTTTTTCCTTGTTACCCTGCTTGCGGGTTAGCGGGGGGGGGCTATCCGACAAAGCTGCCGAGTTTAATACGCTGAGCATCCATGAGTTCTTTTTCCCTGGCACCGGATATGACGATTTTGGGATCGGGAACAAAGTTGAGGTCAGGATTTCCCCGTTCATAGGGGACGGCATTGAGGATGACCTTCATCGCGTTTAACCGGGCAAGGTGCTTGTTGTTTGACCGAATGATGGTCCAGGGAGCAATGTTGGTATGGGTCTTTTTCAGCATTTCATATTTCTGGGTGGTAAAATCGTCCCATCGGTCCTGGGCCTGGACATCGATCTCTGAGAGTTTCCATTGCCTTAACGGGTCGGTTTTACGCCGTTTAAAGCGCTTGGCCTGTTCTTCCTTGGTAACGGAAAAGTATAATTTGACCAGTGTCGTTCCCTGGCGAACCAGGTCTTTTTCAAAACCGATAACTCCACGCATGAAATTTTTATACTCCTCGGGCGTGCAGAAACCGAAGACCTGCTCGACAACAGCCCGATTATACCAGCTGCGATCAAAGAGAACGACCTCACCGCCTCGGGGAAACTGGGCCACATATCGTTGGAAAAACCACTGGGTTTTTTCATGTTCCGTCGGTTTGCTCAGGGCGACCACCCGGTAATGTTTTTCATTCATATATCGGGTAACCCGACGTATGGTCCCTCCTTTACCGGCGGCGTCACGCCCTTCAAAGAGGATAATCATGCGGCGCTTGTTGTTTTCAAGACATTTCTGCATCCTGATCAATTCCGCCTGATACGGCTTCAACGCCTCTTCCCTGTGGTAGCGGCGCATCGCTTTTTTTTGATATTTATTGAGGCAGGGCTCGCCTTTTTTCAGATGTTTGTACTCCTTCAGCAGTTCCTTGAGGTTAACTTCCTTTTTGCCGATATAAATCGTTTCGGGATTCTCAATTCCTTTACTGATCGACTTCTTTTTGCCGTCTTTTTTACCGGTAGTCGGTTCTTTGCTCTTTTTTCCTCCCAAAGTATCGACGGCGGGTGCGGCTGCCTTTGAAGAAGAGGCAGTTCTTCTGGTTTTTCTTTTTTTTCCTTTTCCAGGCTGTGTATTAGTCCGGGTGGAGTTGTTTTTCTTCTTCGTTGCCATGGGATTACTCTCCTGGGGCCCATTGTTCAATGATATGAAGCCTTGGTAGCTACCGGTGTTCCAGACACCGGAAAGTGAATTTTCCCGGAAACACCTTTGTTACTACGCACTAATCTTCCTTAAAATGAAGGAGAAGTCAATGCGGGAAAAATACATAAAAAATACGTAGTGTTTTGCCGTATATTTGAAATGTTACCATGTCGGAGGCAAAGAGATGTGATCCTTACCTTGAAAAATGGGTTGCAAGATAGGTACGCAGAGAAATTTTCCGGTTATTGATACCCAGTTTTTTTCTCAGGTTATTGCGATAGGTTTCCACCGTTCGAACGGAAACTCCTATAATTTCAGAAATATCTTTGCTTCTTTTTCCCTGCCTCACCAGATCTGCAATCAGGGATTCCCGGGGAGAGAGGCCCAGGAGGATTTCCTTGCTTTTGGGGGAGAAGGATCCGGCAATTGAGTCGATGTGGGCGGTAATGATATTGATGGTTTCGGCCTGCTGCTCACTGGTTGCGGACTGGCGGAGCAGATCAAGATAGGGCGTGACCAGGGTTTTTAAGCGGACGGAAATCTGTTCTTCGATGGTTTCTTTAGTTTTGGTGTGCTGGTCGAGCATGACCCGCAAGGCAATATTTGCCTCTTCAATTTCCTGTTTTTTCTTTTCTATCTCCTGAAAGGCTTTTTTAAGACGCGTAATATCATTCCCGAGAATAAGCGTTTCACGTGCAGAGCCCTTGTCTTCAAATCGGGTGACTGAACTCCAGGAGATATTCCGCAAACTCCCGTCCTTGGTTTTGAGTTCAACCTCCATCCCCCGGACGTCATTTTCCTGGAATTGCCGCAACAGGTCCCGGTTGGATGCGGTGTTATTATCGGCATGGAAGTAATCCTGCCAGTTTTTATTGAGTAACTCTTTCGTGGAATAGCCCGTTAGTCGTTCTCCGGCGGGATTGATAAACCGGATCGATCCGTTTTGCGCAATACTGCAGATAATGGAAGGAGCGGCATCAATAATTTTTCGTGAAAAATCCCGTTCAGCCTGCAGGGACAGCTCATGCTGCTTTTGGCTGGTAATATCAAGGGCGATCAGACCAAAGCCGGTATCGTTTTTTTTCCGGCCATGGATGCTAAACAAAGTCGTTGCAAGATAATAAACCCCGTCGTCACGTAGCTGTTGGAGGACAAATTCACATTTGCCGTTTTTTCTGGCGGTTGCAAGGGCCTCGTTGAACGGTGCAAGCATACCGGCATTGTGAAGGAATACGGCACCATTCTTACCTGTGAGATCAGTATTATCAGCACCATAAAACCGAACGGCTGCCTGATTATGGAGGAGAATATGAAAATCGGCATCCATGATGGCAATGGCTATTTCCCCGGCTGATTGCAACATGCTGTCGAGGATTTCAGCCTCTTCCATCTGCTTTCTTACTCTTTGCAGTTGTCTGGCCTGATGATTGATGACCTCTTTTAAGTGATCGGTATAGCTTGTCCGTAGACCTTTGATCAGGTCGGTTTCTGTAATAATACCAACACTCCTGCCGCTGGAGTTGATAACGACCAGACGGCGAAGTCCCTTTTCCAGCAGGATCTTTGCCGCTTTATGGCTCGAAACATCTGAAAATACGGTTAGTACCGGCCGGCTCATTACCTGTTGCAGTTGGATCTGTTGTAACTGCATTCTGGAACGGATCAGGCGTAACAGGTCTCTCTCGGTCACAATGCCCTTCGGACGACCGTTTTGTTCTATCACCAGTGAGCTGACCCTCCGGTCATGCATGAGTTTCATGGCGGTAAAGGCGGTTTCCGAGGGAGTAAGGCTTAAAATATCACGCATCATCACCTGGTCGACGCTTTTAAATTCCATGAAATATTCAAGTCCGAGATGGGTAAGAAAATCGGTGCCGGTAACAATGCCGACAAGATGTCCCTGCGTATCGGTGACCACCAGATGACGGATCCGATGATTAAGCAGCAGCTGGTAGGCTTCCCGGTAATCCATATCAACAGGGGCGGTGAACGGTGGACTGCTCATGACCCGGTGAATAGGCCGGGTATAATCGATATCGTCACGGACCCGGAGCTGGATAAGGGCGCGCTCGGTGAAAATTCCCAAAGGTTTATGGTCTTTTTCCACCACCACGGAGCTGATTTTTTTTTGTTCCATAATCTCCAGGGCCTTGCTCATCGGTGCGTCTGGAGAAATGGTAATCACCGATGCGGTCATCACGTCCTGCAGGGTGTTCATTAGGTCTCCTCGTGGATTGCCTATGTGCAACTTTATTGAAATCGATCCGATCAGATAAACCGGCATGGCTGGACCAGGTAAGCGGAACGCAGTGAAGACTCCGGATCGGCCGGCCACAATTAACAATGAAAATTTTCGACTTCGGCATGGGCAGCCATGTCCTCCGTGGCTGATTTTCGGACAAATAGAAGGGTAATAGTGGAAAACGGGAATGGCAAGTATCCAGGCGGAAAAAGTGTTGGCAAAATCGCTCAACGCAGCTGTTATATTGCCGGCCTGTTTTCGTCCTGCCGCCGGAACACTATGTTTTGCTTTGTCTTCCATCACAGGTACGCTATAGTGCGGGCAACCATTATGCATACATGGATCACCCGGAGGAGCGTGCCATGCCGAGAGACCTGCCCATGGGCAATGGATCACTGCTGGTCAATGTTGATCATACGGGACAGATTCGTGATATTTTCTGGCCGCATGTCGGCCAGGAAAACCACACCAATGGCCGGGTATGCCGAATCGGTATCTGGATTGATAACAGGTTCAGCTGGTTGGACGATGATTCCTGGCAGCGGTCGCTCCGGTATGAACATGATTCCCTGGTGACGGCTTCCATCCTGGAAAACGAAAGCTTAGGGGTTCGTCTTCATTTTCGTGACGGCGTTGATTTCCATGAGAACTTGCTTATCCGGCAGATAACCGTGGAAAATATCGATGGCCGGACCCGCGCGATTCGTCTTTTTTTCTGCCATGATCTGTCCCTTTCCGGGACCACTGTCGGTGATTCCGCCTATTATGAGCCGTCCACCGGCGCACTCTTTCATTACAAGGGCAAACGCTGGTTCATGATTGCTCTCTTCCACGACAGGGACGGAAGTGCGCAGCCCGGATTTGATCAATGGGCCATCGGTATCAAGGGGTTCAATGGTCTGGAAGGGGCGTGGCGGGATGCCGAAGATGGTCTTCTTTCAGGTAATGCCGTGGCCCAGGGGGGGATTGATTCCGTGGTCGCCCTTCACCTTGAGGTTCCGGCGACCGGCCGGGTCTCCTGTTGGCAAACCCTCATCGCCGGTGTCGATTTCCGAACGGTGACCAGGATATATAATGTCGTTGTCTCCAAGGGACCTCTTCTCTATCTGGAAAGGACGACGGCCTTCTGGAGACTCTGGGTCAACAAGGAAGAGAAATCCTTTGATCGGTTGCCCGCCCGCCTCGTTACGCTTTATCGGCGCAGCTTGCTTATTCTGCGCACCCAGATAGATAATCATGGGGCGATTCTTGCCGCCAATGATCATGACGTTGCCCTGTTCAATCGTGATACCTATTCCTACATGTGGCCCAGGGACGGCGCCCTGGTGGCTGAGACCCTGATTGATGCCGGATATTCCGAATTAAGCAGAAAATTTTTTGATTTTTGTCACCGGGTCATTACTGATGAGGGGTTTTTACTGCACAAATACACGCCCGATGGTTCCCTGGCCTCCTCCTGGCATGCATGGTACAGCAACGGCCAGGCTCAACTTCCCATCCAGGAAGATGAAACCGCCCTTGTTTTGCGGGCCTTGTGGCGCCATTTCAGACGATTTAAGGACATAGAATTCGTCAAGCGTCATTATCGGGGCCTGGTTATCCGCTCTGCTGAATGGATGTGTTCCTATATTGATACGGAAACAGGACTGCCCTTGCCCTCCTGGGACCTCTGGGAGGAACGTTACGGCGTCCATGCCTGGACCGTAGCGGCGGTATGGGCCGGATTGCAGGCGGCGGCAGGTTTTGCCCAGGCCTTTGGCGAAAAGGATCTCGCCGTCCGTTACCGGCGTATCGCCCAGGGTATGCGGGACGGGGTGCGGAAATATTTGTATCATCAGGAGGAACAGAGATATGTCCGTTCACTGCCGGTGGGTGAAAAGATCGCAGGGGGTATGGACATGGTCATGGATGCCTCCTTGATCGGCCTGTGGGCATTCGGTATGTTCAAGGCCGATGATTTCCGCATCGTCAGGACAATGGAGGCTATGCGGGAGAGGCTTGAGGTGAAAAGTGAAGTCGGTGGCATGGCACGTTATGAAAACGATTCATATCATCAGGTCAGTGATGATATTAAGAGGATTCCGGGAAACCCCTGGTTTATCTGTACGCTTTGGCTTGGCCAGTGGTTCATTGCCCGGGCAACACAGGTACGGGAGCTGCAACCGGCCCTGGAGTGTATTGAATGGGCGGCAGACCATACGTTGAAATCCGGCATAATGGCGGAGCAGGTGCATCCCCGGACCAATGAACCCTTGTCGGTCAGCCCTCTTACCTGGAGCCATGCCGTTTATGTAAGCACGGTGGAGCAGTATAACCGCAAGTATGAGGAGCTGGCAGCCCATGACGGATGATGATCTGATTCTTGCCGGTGATATCGGGGCGACAAAAACCAATCTGGCCTTGTTTGAACGTGTTTCGTTTCCCGGAGGAGCGTTACGGGAACGGAAGTATAAAAACAGGGAATATTGCGGTATTACAAATATTGTCGCCTCTTTTCTCAGGGAGGTCCGGGAAAAACCGACCCTTGCCTGCTTCGGGGTGGCCGGTCCGATTCGCAATAACCGGGTACGGATGACGAATCTGGACTGGCTCATTGACGGCCGTCAGCTCGCCCGGCGCCTGAAGATGGAAAATATTATTCTCATCAATGATCTGGTGGCCACGGCCATGGGCGCCCCTCTGCTCGGGGAAGATGAGCTTTTCCCGGTTAATGCCGGCAAAAAAGACCCTATGGGCAATATCGGCGTTGTTGCGCCCGGAACAGGGTTGGGAGAGGCCTTTCTTCTGCGGGAAAACAATCGTCTCCTTCCCGTCGCCTCTGAAGGTGGGCATGCCGATTTTGCGCCCCGCAACCGGCAGCAGCTTGCATTACTGGATTTTCTCTGGAAGCGGGAACAACATGTTTCCGTTGAAAAGGTCTGTTCCGGTATCGGATTGCCCAATATCTATGCTTTTCTGGTGGCTTCTTCTCCGGGTTCAGAAGATCCAGCCGTCAGTCGGACCGCACGGACCGAGCGGACACCGCTTATCGTACAGACGGCGCTGGCGGCTTTGGAAGCCGGGAACAAGTCCCATATATGCCTGCGCACGCTTTCCGTTTTTTTTGATATACTGGCGGCGGAGTCGGCAAACGTCGCCCTCAAGGTTCTAACCACGGGTGGTATCTATATCGGAGGCGGCCTCTGTCCGCGTATGCTGCCTGTTCTTGCAACGGATCGTTTTATGGATTTTTTTGTCCGGGGCGTGTACCGGGAAATGCTCGCCGATATTCCCGTTTATATCATACTCAACGCAAAGACCGCACTCCTTGGCGCGGCTGCCTGTGGTATAGAGCGGAGCGCGCAATAAAGGTTCAACCGCTCTGTTGTTTTTTGGCTGCCTGAATGGTCTCCAGTAGAGAGATAATTTTTGGTTGACCGGGATTTTCAAAAACATCCTTCCATTCCTGCTCCGACATTTCCCGACGGAGATAGTCTGCAACATTAAAATAGGCAAACCAGCAGTCAAGAATTTTGAAACAGGGCAACCCCATGTTTTCCTGTCGGCAGTAGGCAAAGTAGATCTCATGGCCAAGGCGCGGGCACCTGATGAGCAGGTCGTTGTCCGGAGGAGAGGAGGAACCTTTCATATCAGCCTTGTCCTTTGCCGGTGGTGAACAGTTCAAACATTTTTTCAAAGACCACCGGAATGGCCGATGCCTGAGCGCCTGCCGATCCGGCATAGGTTTTGGTCAGCTCAAAGGCTCGCTCGAATGCCTCACAGTACGGGGAATCTTCGGGATGTTGCACGACTTTGATTAATTCCTGGGCCATTTTATCATCCATGGCGCATCTCCTTGAAAAACAGTTGTTGTCCCCATGCTTCCGGAGAAAACTAATTAGTACGGAAACAGGAAATAAATGAAAAATAATGTTGCCATAAGATTCCAGGTAAAGCAAGAAAATAGCCTTTGTTGATTTTCATATGCCCCTGGGTAAAAATTACCCGGTATCACAACTATGCCGGGTAATTTTTTTACGGTTGTTGTGCTCTCAGAGTAATAACGGGAAAATATTTTTTTACGAAAATAACGTTTTTTTAGCGAGATAATTTTTTTGTGCAATGTGGCATGATATTGGCTTTAAGAAAGGCAAATGACAACCGAAAGCGGATGGCAAGAGAATATAATCTGCTGAATTGCGTTGGCATTTTGTTGTAACATTTCTTCCTTTTCCCCGGCAGGTTCCTCCCCTCCTTTTCCTGCCGGGGTTTTTTTATGTTTTTTCGGAAGTAAATAATCAGCCGCTTTGCCTTGACGAAGGCATGCGGAGGTATAATTGTACCAATTATGATCATTGCCGAGGGAAGTCCGGACCGGAAATTGAGTAAGTCGTCACGGGCACCCCGCTTTCGGAGTCTCGCAGGCTCGCTTACCTGCACGGTCGCGATTGCCCGCATAGAGGGGCTATAGCGAACAATCGCGCCTGCACAAAATCGGGGCACCCGTGCCAACTTACAATCCCTGGTAAAATGAAAACGGGTAGTTACATAACCTGTGACCACTTACGAAATTGGAGTATTGGCCGTAAAAATGGTGAATTTCAATATTGTTTGGAGAGAGTCATGAACAGAGTATCAAAGTCAATAGTGTATTCCATGACCGCAGTATTTGTGTTTTCAGTGCTGCTTCTTTCAACTGCTGCCGTTGCCCTGGCAGGGAATGATGAAAATATCGCCCTGCTCGATAAAACCGGCAAGGCCTTTGCCGCCGTGGTGAAAAAGGCAAAACCGGCGGTTGTCTATATTGGTGTTGAAAAATCAATCCATGCCGCTGGTGGGCCGAACCCCTATGATTTTTTTAATGATCCTTTTTTTGAACGGTTTTTTGGGCCCCAGTTCCGCCATCCCCGTATTCCCCGGCAACGGGAATTTAAACAGCGGGCTGCCGGATCAGGTTTTATTATCGGCAAAGACGGTTATATCCTGACCAATAATCATGTGGTGGCGGATGCCGATAAAATAACCGTGCGATTGTCCGATGGCCGTGAGTTCAAGGCCAAAGTCGTGGGCACGGATCCGCAGTCCGATGTCGCGCTGATTAAAATTGACGGTAAAAATCTGCCCGTTCTTCCCCTGGGAAATTCCGATAAAATTCAGGTAGGGGAATGGGTCATCGCCATCGGCAACCCCTTTGAACTTATGCAGACCGTCACCGTTGGTGTCGTCAGTGCCAAGGGGCGCAACCGGATGGGCATCAGCGAGTATGAAAATTATATTCAGACCGATGCCGCCATCAATCCCGGTAATTCCGGCGGTCCTCTGCTCAACATTCACGGCGAGGCCATCGGTATCAACAGCGCCATCTTTTCAAAAAGTGGTGGCTACATGGGGATCGGATTCGCTATTCCCATCAATATGGCCAAAAATATTGAACAGCAACTGCTCAAGCACGGCAAGGTCACCCGGGGCTGGCTTGGGGTTATCATCCAGGACATGAATGAGGATCTTGCCCGCTCCTTTAATTTGAAGACCGACAAGGGCGTGTTGATCTCCGAGGTCAGCAAGGATTCTCCGGCGGGCAAGGCCGGACTCAAGCAGGGCGACGTCATCCAGGCCATTGACGGTAAGTCCGTGGAAAATGTGGGTGCACTGCGCAATACCATTGCCATGACCGCACCCGGAACCAAGCTGGTCTTCAAGGTCATCCGTGACGGCAAAACCTACTCCATTCCCGTGACCATCGGAAGGCAGCCCGCTGATTTTGAATCAATGGCGAAATCGGTCGGGGCCTCACCGCTTTCGAACATGGGCCTGACACTGCAGAACCTGACCCCGGAGCTGGCCGATCAGTTTGGTTACCACAAGGGGCAGGGCGTTTTGATCGCCGGAGTTGATCCCGACAGTCCGGCCGGTCGGGTCGGTCTGCAGGCAGGACAACTGATCGAGGAGGTCAACAAGATCAGGGTCCATAATCTCAGGGAGCTGAAAAAGGCACTTCGACGGACAAAAAATAAAAAGCAAGTCCTGCTCAGGGTACGTGCCGGTGAATACAGCCAGTATGTAGTGCTCAGGGCCGAATAAATTATAAACAAATTTTCCAGCTCCGGCGCTCTCTTGGCGCCGGAGCTTTTTTTATTTTCTCCTCTACCTATGTCCGATTCCATATCTTCTCTGCTGAGTTCTGTTCGCTCCTTTGCCGATGCGCGTAACTGGGAGCAGTTTCACAGCCCGAAAAACCTGTCCATGGCGCTCATTGTCGAGGCGGGTGAGCTGGCCGAGCATTTTCAATGGCTGAGCGAGCAGGAGAGCTGCGCTCTGAGTCCGTCCCAACGGGAAGAAGTTGCCCTGGAGATGGCGGACGTTCTTATCTATCTCTGTCGGCTCAGTGACCGTCTGGATATTGATCTTCTGGCGGCTGCGCACAAAAAAATGCGCATAAACGAAGAAAAATATCCGGTTGAACGCGCCCGCAACAGCCGAACAAAATATACCGCCTGGCGGGAAGAGGAGTGAAGGCTGCCCGCTCAGCGTTTGCATTTTTCCTTCCCGGTCACCGGGTCAGCGAACTTGCGCCCGTTGGCGGCGGCAATGTCAATGATTCTTTCCAGGTTCGGCTTTTGTCCGGCCGCAGGTATATTCTCCAGAGGCTCAATCCAGCGGTCTTTTCGCAGCCGCAGCAGGTCATCGCCAACCTGTCGACAGTGACCGACTATCTTGACCGGGCCGGGAAAGAACAGCGGCGATGTCTGCTTCGCGTTCCCCGTCTCATCCGATCTCCAGCCGGAGAACCCGCTTTTGTTGATTCCAGGGGACATTACTGGCGACTGCTCACCTGGATTGAACACACCCGCACCATGGCGACCATCGGTTTCAGGGAGCAGGGGAGGGCGGTTGGAAGGTTGCTTGGCTGTTTCCACCATCTGTTAAGGGATCTTCCCGCGGACAAACTGCATGATCCTCTGCCCGGATTCCATCATACGCCAACCTACCTGCACAGGTATGATCAGGTTGCCGGATCACGGTCAGCGGGTGTATTCTCCGATGCGCGGGAACAGCGGTGTGCGGCCTTTATTGACGAGTACCGCGACCGGGCCGGTATCATTGAGGAACATCGGCAAGTCCTGTCTTCCTCTATTATCCATGGGGACCCCAAGGTGGGAAATTTTCTTTTTGACGCCGGCGGTGAGCAGGCCGTCAGTCTCATTGATCTTGATACGGTCATGCCCGGCTTTCTGCTGCATGATCTCGGTGACTGTCTGCGCTCCTGCTGTAATCCCGCAGGCGAAGAGGTTGATTCCCCGGAACGTATCGTTTTTGACCGGAGTCTTTTTGCTGCCGTAATGGCGGGCTACTGTGAAAATGCCTTGGATCTTCTTGGAAAAATGGACAAAGTTCTGCTGATAGATGCGGTTTTTCTCATCAGTTTTGAACTGGGACTTCGCTTTTTTACCGATTATCTGGAAGGCAATCCCTATTTCAAGGTGAAGCGACCGGAGCAGAACCTGCAACGGGCACTTGTCCAGTTTTATCTCGCGGCCTCCATTGACGGACAGAGGAGAGTCCTTGACCTTTTATGGCAGCAGGTTATTATGGCCGCCGATACCCCTTGCAGATGAGAAAAAATAATCTGATTACCATCAATTTTCTTTCAGAAACAAGGGATACTGCTTTGCAGAGCTTTGGTGGTAATCGGGACAAATAATTTATGCATCCCTATCTCAGCCAGTTTATCACTGTTGCCGCTGTCCACCTCTTGGCAGTGGCCAGTCCGGGTCCCGATTTTGCCGTTGTTGTCCGGCAGTCGATTACCCATGGCCGCAACACGGCCCTGTGGACCAGCCTCGGCATAGGCACCGGCATCCTGATTCATGTCTCCTATTCCCTGCTTGGTCTTGGCCTGTTCATTTCCCGTTCTCTGGTTGTTTTCAGTGTTATGAAGATGCTCTGTGCCTTGTATCTCATTTATCTCGGCATCAGCGCGGTACGAACCCGGCCCATGCAAAAAAAAGACATTGAGGCGGCGGACAAATCATCAGATCGCCCCGGAGCCGGGCAGGCCTTCCGCACCGGTTTTTTTACCAACGGGCTGAATCCCAAAGCCACCCTGTTTTTTCTCTCCCTGTTCACCGTTATTATTGATCCCGCGACCCCGCTTGTTATCCAGGCTGGATATGGGCTGTACATGGCTCTGGCCACAGCGCTCTGGTTTTCCTGCCTTTCCTTTTT
>DRLX01000583.1 GCA_011322715.1 Desulfobulbaceae bacterium | reverse complement strand
GGTATCACTCAGGAAATCCAGGACAATCGTTACAGGATTGTTGCGGGCCTGCTGCAGGAAGAGAAAAAGCCACTCCTGCAGCCACCCACAATTCTTCGGGTGCTCCTGCTTCCCTACAAGGGTGAAGGCGGCGAACTGTTCATGAGCCGGTACGTCTATGTCAAGATCGAGGATTCCAGGTGGATACTCACGGATCTGGCAGAGGAGTAAATAAGTAATGTTCAACCAATTCCTCGGACGAATGCTTCTTGGTTCTGAAGATTATCTGAAACACAGTGACCTGGACAAAATGACCAGGCGATCTCCGTTTTCTTCATTCCTCAACTATCTGGCCTATGATCCTGAGCTTGAAATTTACCTGAACCAGGACTGCAGCCTCGGGATGTTATGGGAATGTGCACCCGTTATCTATGCCGGTCCCAAAACCATTACCTCATTAGAGGGATTGTTCCGGGCCGGTCTGCCCAAGGGGAGCGTGGTTCAGCTTATATTTCATGCGGATTCCCATATTGAGCCCATCCTTGAACGTTACCGGGAAAACAGGACCAGGGATGTTGCCATTGTCCGGTCAAACACCGATGCAGTGGTGAAATTTCTGACCAGAGGGAAGAAGGGGCTCAGGGCCTGCTCCAATATTCCGGTGCGCAATTTTCGACTGTTTATCGCGGTCAAGCTGCCCGGTGATTGCCCGGAAATGCCTGGGCCGGAAGAATTGGGAGAGGCAGGCAAAACTGCTCCCTTGCTGGATATCAAGCGACAGATCAATGAGACACTGAAAGCCGCTTTACTCTATCCTCGGCACATGGGACCGGAAGGGTTAATTGAATGGAGCCGCAGGCTGTTCAACCGTTATCCGCCTGATTATCCTGAACAGAATATAGACACCTACTCTCCGAATGTTCCACTTCGCAAGCAGATCATCAACAGCGATACAGTGATCAGGGAAGAAGCGGATCATATGCGGATCGGTGATAATTACTTCTGCTGCACTACCCCCAAAGTCGTGCCCAAGGAGATTGATCCTCTGCAGACCAACTCGCTTTTTGGCGGCATCTGGGGTGTGGTCTCCGATGCCGACCAGATCAAGACCGATTTTCTCCATACCTTCAACATCGTGTTCGAGGCAGGCCTGGAGATGAAACTCCATGCCAAGTGCAACCTGATCCTCAACCAGCAGGCGGTTGGTTCCCTGTCGCCGACCCTACGGCGCAAGCAGGAAGAATACCTGGCAGCCACCGACGATCTGGAACGGGGTGAAAAATTCGTCAAAATCATTCCCGTATTCTGGGTGTGGAGTGATGACCTGGAACAGGCCAGGGATTCGTGTACTCGGGTACGACGGTTATGGGAAAACAACGGCTATGTGATGCAGCAGGACAATATGATCCTGAAGATCCTGTTTCTCTCCGCCCTGCCTTTTGGCCTCTATACCACCGGCAAGAACATCGAGAACCTGGAACGTGATTTCATCGCCCCAGTTCCCTCCGTTACCCCGATTCTGCCGGTACAGGGCGACTTTGCCGGTTCCGGCGGGGAGCCGAAATTGATCTTTACCGGCAGAAAGGGGCAGCTTGTTTCTCTCGACTTCTTTGATTCCGGGGCAACCAATCAAAATGTTTTCTGCTGTGCTACCTCAGGTTCCGGAAAATCCTTCCAGGTCAACTTTATTGCCTTCAACTACTACTCCTGCGGCGCCTTGGTGCGGATCATCGACATCGGTGGTTCGTACAAAAAAATTGCTAATATGCTGGGGGCCAGGTACCTGGACTTTCAACCGGACATCGATATCTGTCTCAATCCCTTCACCCATATTCGGGAGCCGGAAGAAGAGCTGAAAAGCGTGGCAGCTGTCTTTGCCCAGATGGCCTATTCCAACTCGGATTCCGAGAAATGCGATGATACGGAGATGAACCTGATCCGTAATGCGGTGCGCTGGGCCTGGCAGCAGAAAGAACAGCAGGCAGATTCGGATACGGTCTATGAATTTCTGATGCAGTTCCCGGACGCACCGGGCTCGGACCTGGGTGAGATGGCAGACAATAAAAAGCTGATCGAATCAGCCAGAAAGCTGGCCTTTAACATCCGGGAATTCACCAGCCATGGCTTTCACGGCAAGTTTTTTGTCGGCCCGTCCACCTTTGATATCTGCAAGGATGAGTTTGTGGTCTTGGAACTGGAAAATCTGAAGATCCAGCCGGATTTATACCGGGTCGTCACCCTGCTGATCATCAATGCCGTGACCCAGGATCTCTACCTCTCGGATCGCTCCCGGGAACGTCTGGTTATCTTTGATGAGGCATGGCAGTTTCTGGACAAGGGGGCCATGATCGCCCCGGTCATCAACGAGGGCTATCGCCGGGCCCGGAAGTACAACGGCAGTTTCATGGTCATTACCCAGTCCCTGCTCGACCTGGAGAATTTCGGGGAGGTCGGCAATGTCATCAACTCCAACTCGGCCTTCAAGATCTACCTGGAGTCCTCGGATTTTGACCAGGCCCAGAAGAAAGGGCTGATCGACTATGACGAATTTACCATGAAGCTCCTGAAATCCGTCAAGTCCAACCCGCCCAAATATTCCGAACTCTTTTTCGATACCCCGTTCGGTGTCGGCGTGGCCCGGTTGGTGGTCAACGACTATGCCTATTTCATCTACACCTCCAAGGCCAGCGAAATAGCCATGATTGAGCAGATGGTGACTGAAGGAAAAACCTACCACGAGGCAATTCAGGAAATGGTCAGGCTGAGGCGGCAAGGTGATTTGTAGAATTTTTTCAGTTCTCGCTTTTGCTGTCCTGGTGGGCGGCCCCGCCTTTGGCGCTATAAAAAATCTCGGTGTGTTTGGGGAGACGTACCCGGTCGTGGAGCCTGATGTGGTAGCGGAACTGCAAGAAGAGGCCGCAAGGAAGAATCGTTTTGGAGATAATGAGTTCCTGGAGCGGATGAAAACGTATCAACCAGAGGACATCCATCACCTGCCACGGGCGACCAGGGACAGAACCTTTCTCGTTGATATGACCTACGCCCTTGACCAGGACCTGCTGGATGGCGACGGCAAGGTAATCTATCCGAAGGGCTTTACCTTCAACCCCCTGGACTACGTTTCGTTTTCCGGCGGGATGTTGGTCATTGACGGTAACGATCCTGCACAGGTCAAGTGGTTCAAGAAAACACCTTACGCGGACAATCACCGGGTTCGGCTGTTGTTGTCTGGTGGCCATGCCTACGAACTCATCAAACAGCTCAAACGGTCGGTGTTTTACCTGACCGACGAGATTGCCGGCAGGCTGCACCTTTCTGCGGCGCCGGCTCTCATCATCCAAAAAGGGGACAGGCTACAGGTTCGTGAATTTCTGGTACCGGAGGGGGAGCACGATGAAAAGTAAGCAACCGATTTTTTCCGTCCTCCTGCTGCTGCTCCTTGCCGGCCCGTTATGGGCGAAATCCGGCGATGGTTTCAATGTGGCTTCAGATGTCCACTGGGAGGAGATTGAGCTGCGATTCGAGGGAATTTGTATCTGTCCCCGGCCGCCGCCCATCTTTTATGAAGAAGGCGAGATCTGGGAATACTGGGAGCCCTTTCTCGTGGAAGGCACGGTTTCCGTGGCCAACTATTCCGCTTTCCAGGGAAGACAGATCGGAGCGTCGGTCATTGATGAACTCGGCGGCAAGAACAAGAGCTCGGATTCCGTGGACATTGCCAATGAATCCACCTTTGC
>DRLX01000582.1 GCA_011322715.1 Desulfobulbaceae bacterium | reverse complement strand
GTCATCTCTATTTTTCCGGGATCATAAGAAATATTTTTCAATCGCTCCAGCTCGGCCAAGGCCTTTTTCTCCTTGTCCTGCAAGAGATAAATATGCACAAGAACCATACCTGCTTCTTCGTTATCAGGCTCACGGGAGACAATTTTCCGGTAGAGCCGTACCGCCTTCCCGTACCGCTTTTGCTGTAGATAAAAATCGCCCAACTCCATTTCCAGTTCCGTCGATTGGTTCAGGGCCAATGCCTTCCGGTACTGTTTCAAAGCATTATCGACTTCACCTTTTCCGGCAAAAAGACGGGCCAGCAGCACATGGGCCGGATAACTGTCAGGTCTACGGGTAAGGACCTGTCGTAAAATTGTAACGGCCTGGTCCGGTTGCCGCCTGGAAATATAGAGCTCGCTGAGCAGAAGCAGGGATTGAATTTCCTCAGGATTTTGCCGATGGATGAGCTGAAACTGAGCAATTGCCTTCTCAAAAGCATGCTGATGAATAAAAATTTTAGCCAACAGCATCCTGGCGCCGTTTTCATCCGGATGCTGGTCAAGGTAGTCTTCCAGTTTGGCAATGGCCTCCTTGTCGCGGTGCAGGCGAAGATAAATGAGAGGTAGTTTTCTAATGATGTAATCCGCCTGCTGATCACAAATTAAGGCCTTTTCATAGGCCTCAAGTGCTTCGTCATAATGGCCGGTCAACTCGGCATACCGGCCCCAGAGAAAATAAAAATAGCTGCATTCCGTGTCCGGCTCATCAATCGGTGCCGGTGTGGCCGAGGAAAGGGAGGTGGGGCCGGCCGAGACTGTGGACGCAGGAGAGGCCGAAGGGGAAGTGTCCCTGTTCAAGGCACATCCACTCACCAGTATGCCCACGGCCAGTGTTGCCGACAGCAGGCGATATAAAGGGACAAAAAAAGTTTTCAATACTTGATCCAAAGCGTAGAAACCGGCATGGCCGGACCGAATTTTTCAGGGCCCGGTCACAATAAACCACAAAAACAGACGCAATTACGAGGTATTGTATTTTCGAAAAAAGGACAGCCGCTAACGTTTTTTTTCAATGAGTTGTTGAACACCTCTTTGAATTTCCGCCTGCACGCGGTCAATGGATGCGGCTGCATTCACTCTGAGTATACAATCATCGGAAAAGGTTGCAAACAACTCGGCAACTTTGCGCAATTGTTCAACCTGCTCAAAATCATTAAGTTGCTCGCCACGCAGTTGTTCAATACGGCGCACACTTTCTTCGGGGTCCATAACAAGTAACAGCACCAAATCAGGCCTGGGAGCGAAATCATTTGCCGCAAAAATCGCTTTCGGATCCATACCGGTAGCGCCCTGGTAGGCTGCGGTAGAAAAATAGTAACGATCCGTGAGAACAATCTTCCCCTCGGCAAGGGCCGGAGCAATAACCTCCTCGACATGCTGCCTGCGGTCCTGAACAAAGAGTTCCAGTTCCTCTTTGGGGCTTGAGCTTTGCCGATTCACATACAGATGACGGATTTTTCGGCCATAGGGACCATCAGTCGGTTCCCTTGTTTCAACGACCTCATATCCTTTTGCCCGCAGGTAATCTGCAAGGAGGGGTATCTGGGTGGACTTGCCGGTTCCATCAATGCCCTCAAAGGCGATCAACAATCCACTTTTCATCGACCTTCTCCGGCCCTGTGGGAACAGATATCCGCCGCCATACGGATTGCGGCCTTAAGACTTGCCGGATCAGCAAGGCCTTGACCGGCAATATCATAGGCCGTCCCATGATCAACAGAAGTTCGAACAATGGGCAGGCCGAGGGTCACATTCACGCCATCTTTAAAATGAAGCAATTTAAAGGGAATGAGCCCCTGATCATGATACATTGCCACAACAGCGTCATAATCTCCGCCGGCGGCCTGGTAAAAAACCGTGTCCGGCGGCCAGGGACCGCTGATCTCTCCGGGGCCGTCATACCCGCTAATCGCCGGGGTTATACAGGTCTCTTCCTCAGATCCGAACATCCCGTTTTCACCGCAATGGGGATTAAGACCGGCAACAGCTATCCTGGGATTTTGACAGCCGAAATCATGCTGCAGGGAATCAACAGTCATGGCGATACAATCCTGAATCTCTGTAATAGTAAGCAAACTCGATATTCGGGCAAGGGGTTCGTGGATGGTTGCCAGCACGACTTTAAGACGTTTTCCGGCCATCATCATCCGATAACGGCTGCTTCCCGTGAGAGAGGCGAGCATTTCAGTGTGGCCGGGAAAGGGAGAACCGGCCCGTTGCAGGCTGATTTTGGAGATGGGACAGGTCACCATACCGGACAATGCCCCCCGGCTGATGAGCCGTACTCCATCTTCAATATAGCGTATCATCGCAGTGGAGGTCGCAAGAGTTGGTTTTCCCCAACTCAGATCATCCAATGGATGATCGTCACTATCAAAGACGGACACGACATCCGGCTTTACCGGATCTCCGGGATGCCAAGGCTGAATATTAAGCGAAATCCCAAGCTCTCCGGCTGTTCTGAGGAGAACATTCGTATTGCCGATAACAATCACGGCCATTGCAGGCAAATTTTTCTGATCAACAAAAGCGTCGTGAAAAAATTTGACGATGATTTCCGGGCCGATACCCACAGGGCAGCCCATGGTAATTGCCAGGGGCGGAGGAGGATCAATGCTCATGGAGTTTTCACTGTTCATGGTATTTTTTCTTATTCACAGGCTTCAAAGGCATTGACGATAACATCTACCTTGGGAGGTTTGCCGGCCTCAAGTCTCACCGCCAGGACATCAAATCGACAGCGTGTATTCGTCTGACCATGATGCTGCAGATATTCCCCGGCAATCCGGGATAATTGTTGCTGCTTTTTCAAGGTTACTGCGTCAAAAGGTGTACCGAATCGTGAAGAACTTCGTGTCTTTACCTCGATGAAAACCAGATACCCATCCTGCTCTGCAATAATATCAACCTCACCGAACCGACGACGATAATTCCTCTCAACTATAACATATCCGTGCTCGCTCAGCCAGGCAGCGGCAATGTCTTCCCCATATCGTCCGACGCTTGTGGTTGTCTTCATAGTAGACGCTGTTCCATCAATAGCTCAGTACACTTTTTCGACCATAATGCCGACCAAAGAGTATACATTCTCATATATGAGGTGAACGCTTTCTTTCACGACACACCTATCACTTCCAGAGGGTGTATTGGCTTGGGGAGGAGGATTTGCCGATATTATCTTTGACAAATTCACGCACTCCCTTAAAGGTTCTTCGATGGAGTGGGCAGGGGCCGAAATCGGCAATGGCCTCTCGGTGTTCCCTGGTGGGATACCCCTGATTTTTCATGAAATTATAGTGGGGAAAATCCGCATGGGCCTGGGCCATGAGCCGATCTCTGGTTACCTTGGCAATAATGGATGCTGCCGCTATGGAGGCTGATTTCGACTCGCCCTTGATCAGAGTTTGTTGCGGCAGGGTAATCGGCACGGGAAACGTACCGTCAATAAGAAGGAAATCGGGAAGCCCAGCGGGAAGACAATCTTCAATGGCCCTTTTCATGGCAAGAAGGGATGCCTGAAGGATATTTTTTTCTTCTATTTCCCGGGGAGAACATTGGCCGACACCGATATGAGCGCCACAGTCATGCAGTTCGGCAAATCGTTTTTCCCTCCGCCGGGCGGTAAGCTTTTTTGAGTCCTGAAAACGAGAATAGTCACAATCTGCAGGCAGCACAACACATCCGGCAACAACCGGTCCGGCAAGAGGTCCTCGACCGGCTTCATCCACTCCGGCAACAATACTGAAACCCTGCCTGATAAGTCTCCGCTCAAGAAGGAAAGTATCATCCCCGAGCAAGGCCTGGTCTGCAAACAAAAAAGAGGGATATTGATCTCTGCTCATGGGCAAAAAACCATATCCCTCCGGTATTCCATGTCAACGGGCAAAAGTCTATCTAAGACCCCGCTCACGGATACGGGCAGCCTTGCCGCGCCGATCACGCAGATAGTACAACCTTGATCTGCGGACACGCCCTTTGGTGACGACCTCAATGGTCTCTATCCTGGGGGAATGGAGGGCAAAGGTTTTCTCTACTCCAACGCCATGGGAAATTTTACGCACAGTAAAAGTTGCATTCATATTGCCGCGTTTTCTTTTTATAACGACACCCTCAAAGATCTGGATACGTTCCTTGTTTCCCTCAATGATTCGAATATGAACCTTGACGGTATCACCGGCGCGAAATTCCGGTAGGTCAAAACGCATCTGTTCCTGGTCAATCTTGTCTAAAATATTCATTGGGCTTCTCTTGGTAGATGTTCAATATCTTTGTTTACGAGTTGATTTATGTATGTTTTTTTATCTATGATTCAAACTGGTTAACATAACTTCCGTTTAGAACGGAAATCAAACAAAACCGCAAAATTATCGAATCATCCATCTTCTCTGCAACCAAGCAGGCGATCAAGAATAATTGATGCCGCCGAGCGAACGGAGAGATGATTATAGTTTCCCGGACCATGTATCGGGGGCAGCGTACTCTCTACCAGGCTAAAAACCTCCGGTGCCAATCCCCAGGCAGTCCCAAATAAAAGAAGCACGGGAACTCCTGATGTAATCTTTTGCCGCAGGCCGGAATAGGTTATCGTTTCCTGTTTACCCCCTGCACAGGTGGCAACCACAACTAATTCCCGTCCCCATTTAGTACGAGTTTCCTCAATGACCTCATCAAGTCCGGTCCGTAGACGAATCAAGGAAAGCGCCTCACCCCTGTCCGGGTTGGCGGATTTTCCATGTCCTTCAAGCCAGTGGTTGATAATTTGTTCCGACAGCTCCTGTTGCCTGGCAAAAGGCGTAATCACCCAGTATGTATCAACGCCGAATGTCCGACAAGCCCTGGCAATGTCATGCAGATCAAGATTGGTCACTGCAGAGCCGATCACCTCGCCCCGGCGATTAACAACCGGCGCATGCACCAGAGCTACATCAACCTGTGGACAAGAAGTCATGTGTTCTGCAACCGGAGAACATCGTCAAGCAAGCCGACCCGGGAAAGCACTTTGCGTTCCTTGTCGGTAAAGGTCACTCCGGCAAGGAGTTCCGGTCGACGCTCAATAGTCAACCGCACCGACTGAGACAGCCGGAATGCGGCGATCTCCGCATGATTTCCCGTCAGCAGTTCTGCCGGCACCTCACAATTTTCAAAAATTCTTGGCCGGGTATATTGCGGATGTTTCAATAATCCGTGGCTGAAGGTATCATTGGTTACCGATTCCGAACACCCAAGCACTCC
>DRLX01000581.1 GCA_011322715.1 Desulfobulbaceae bacterium | reverse complement strand
GGCCAGGTACTTTGCCTTGTTTCTGAAAAAACCGACAGGGTAAATGATTTTCTCCAGCTCGGCAACCGGGATCCGTCCAAGCTCGCCCGCGGTTGCGGCCCGTTTGAACAGTCGACGACAGGCAGCCGCAGTGACCTCGTCCTTGGTGCGGGCTGAGAGAATGGTCGCCACCAGGACCTTGAACGGATCTTTTGTCTGGGCGGCAATCAGATCAACCACCGGCACCTGGTAATCGGCAACCTCTTTCTGCAGCAGGCGGATAACCTTCTCTATATCAAAGTTCTCTATATTAAAGCCGTTTTCCGCTGTTGCAGTTATGTCCGTCATCTTGCGGACCATTACAGGGTTTCCGCCAGTTTCTCCCGAACGCTCGGGAAGAGACTCATATCGGTATGGGGCAGAAAGAGGGAGGCCATGTAGTAGGACATGAACTCGTTATTTTCGGCAAGCTCAAGATTGGTAATAAGCTGGCGCACCTCGACCCGATCCCGGAAACGATCAACATCGGAGAGACTGATCTGGCATCCCAGCATGGAGGCATTGCCGAGATAGAAAAACTTGTCCCGGTCCACATCCGGCAACAGACCGATACAGATGGCCTTTTCCAGGTCGATATAGGCGCCGAAATTTCCGGCCATAATAACCCGGTCCAGGTCGTCAAAGCCCAGACCCACGGAATCAAGTAGGGTTTGGTAGCCGGCATACATGGCCCCTTTGGCCCGCATCAGATTGTCAAGGTCCACCTCGGTAATGACGATATCCTCACCGATGAGCGAATCCTGGCCCCAGGCCAGCACGTATTCCCACCCCTCCCGTCCTTCCCGGATGCGGGGATGATCAAGATTGCGGTTGAACTTTCCCTGCTGATCAATAACCTTTGCCTCCAGCAGTTCGGACACAATGGAGATAAGACCGGAACCGCAGATGCCGCTGGGCTTGATCCTGCCGATGGTGACTATCATCGGGTCATAGGTCTCCGGATGGATTTGAAAATTTTCAATGGCGCCGGTGGAGGCCCGCATCCCGAACTGGATGCCGCCGCCTTCAAAGGCGGGCCCGGCTGAGCAGGCGGCACAGACCATCCACTCTTTATTGCCGACCACGATTTCACCGTTGGTGCCGATATCGATAAACAGGCTTATTTTTTCGGATTTTGCCATCTGGCAGGCATGAACGCCGGCCACAATGTCCCCGCCTACATAGGAGGCAATACAGGGATAGAGAAAAAGACGGACCGACGGATGGGCATGAATGCCGAGCCCGGCGGCCTTGGTCAGCGGAAACTGGCTCACCGAGGGCACATAGGGAGCTTCCCGGATATATTTAGGATCAAGCCCGAGAAGGAGATGGGACATGACCGTATTACCGGCCGCCATAATATAACTGATATCCGCCGGACTGATAATCATGTCACGACAAATATCTTCAATGATGGTATTGATGGTGGCCACGACTTTTTCCTGCAGTGCCTGAAGACCTCCCGGGCGACCGGCATAAATGATCCGGGAAATAACATCCTCACCATAGCTGATCTGGCCGTTATAGCCGGAAGCCTCGGCAATGATCTTGCCGGTATTTAAGTCCACAAGAACTCCGGAGCAGGTGGTTGTGCCGATATCCACGGCCAGCCCATAGAGGCGGGAGGTGGTATCTCCGGCCTCGACATCGATAATCCGGAATGGTTCCCCTTTATATTTTCCCCGCAGGAGCAACAGGGTAATTTTCCATTCCGCCTCGCGCAGGGCCCGGGGCAGAATTTTTATCAGTTCGGGATGATCATAAGAGGGCTCCCTGGGATCGGGCATGACCTGCTTGATACCGCGCATCACCCGCTGCATATCGGAAATATTGTCCTCCAGGGTTGGTGGATCAAGTTCAAGATAGAGCTTGCTCACCGGCGGGTCCACCTTCCACGTACCGATCAGGGTGTCCAGCGAACGGGCGGAGATGGTACGGGTGGTTTTGGGCTTTCGTTTCAAGGCCTTGCCGCTTTTGGTGGTCATCTCGGGAATGGTGACCGTCAGGTCCGACTGCACTGAAGACAGGCAGGCAAGGCGGTATCCCTGGTCCCAGTCATCCTGTTTCAGATTCGCCTTGTTCGAGCGGACGTCACCCTGGTCGATTTTGACCTTGCATTTGCCGCAGACACCGTCACCGCCGCAATAGGCATGGATATACACCCCGGCTTCTGCGGCTGCCGAAAGTAAGTTCTCGCCCTTGTCCACCTCGATTGTTATGTTATCGGGCAGAAATGAAATGGTATGCTTCATGGAAACTCCGAGGGGAAATAAAAATGATTTCTTCAGGGAATGGAAGTTTCAATTTATACCATGAAATCAGCCGCAAGGCAATGAGAGGAAAGAGAGATGGATGAAATTGGAAACGGCGGCAGGGGAAATACATGGTTAAAGATCAGTCTGCAGGCACCGGCCACGCTTGTGGAACCGGTTTCAGACCTGATGGCGGTGCTCAGTGGTTCCGGGGTGGAAATCAGCCCCGAGACAGCAGAAGGAACCAGGATAAGCGGATTTTTCCCCTGTGCAGGCGACAGGGAATCCGGCCCTGAAATTACCCGGGTCGTTCAGGGAAAAATGGAGGATCTTTTTGCCCTTTACGAGCTATCCGCACCCGAGTTACACAGTGAAACCTTTGATGATCAGGATTGGGCGACAAGCTGGAAACGGTTCTTTACCCCCGTGGAAATCGTGCCGGGACTGGTTATCAGGCCTTCCTGGGAGGAGTACCAGGCACAAGAGGGCGAGCGTGTCATTGTGATGGATCCGGGCCAGGCATTCGGTACCGGCCAGCATGCCTCGACAAGGATGGCCTTATCTCTTTTGACGCGGTCTCTGACCCGTCATCCTGTGGACAGGATGCTGGATGTGGGCACCGGCACCGGTATTCTGGCCATGGCTGCGGCCCTGTACGATGTCCGCCTGGTCGTCGCCATTGATAACGATCCGGAAGCGGTCCGGGTGGCCGAAGAAAACAGCATCATCAACAAGGTGGCAGGGGCGGTCATGGTCAGTGGTACGGACCTAACTGATGTAAAGGGAAAATTTTCTATGATAACGGCCAATATCGTCCATGATGTGCTGGTGGCGATGGCGCCGCATCTGCAGAAATTACTCGCTCCGAAGGGCAGAGTAGTTCTGGCGGGTATCCTTAAGGGGGAACAGGAGAAAAACTGTATTCGAATCTACGAAGGGTTGGGACTGCAGGTTCTTGAATCCATGCATGAAGAAGAGTGGGCCGCCCTGCTTTTGCAGCGGACTACACGGTAATCGGCTGCTGACCGGGTTGGCGAACAGGCCCGTTTCCATCAGGCCTCCTGTTCTTCTGCAGATATATTGTCCGAGGATTCTTCGGATTGTCTGTTTTTCTTCTCCAGCTTGCGCTGTCTTTTTTCTTCTTTCTTTTTTTTCTTTGCCAGTTCCCGTTGCCTTTTGGCATAGGAATAGTTGTTTCTTGCCAAATTTGTCTCCTGTGTTGAACGTTGGTAAAGGGTCACGAAAAACCCCGCATAATGCGAGGTTTTTCGTGGGTATTGCGCCTGAACTATTGGGCAACAACGTTTTCAGCGGCCGGTCCTTTGGCGCCGTCAACGATGTCAAAGGTTACCCGCTGGCCTTCCTGCAGGCTTTTAAAGCCCTGGGCCTGGATTGCGGAATGATGGACGAAAACGTCCTTGCCGCCATCCTGCTCAATAAAACCAAAACCTTTTGAATCATTAAACCATTTTACTGTTCCTTCTGCCATTGTGTAGTACTCCTTGTTCCATGGTTTCTTTGTGAAACCATTATTAAAATAACCGGATTCCGGTTTGTGAAATCCGGCGTGCAGTCCTGCGACTGCGGTTCTGAAACTGAAAAGCCATCAATAAAGGGATTGATTTTTTATCGCGCAAGCGCGAATTTCATCCTTTTATCTCAGCTGTTCATCTCATTATCATGCAATTTCCCCGCTTTTAATAACGGGAAGATGTAGTCTTT
>DRLX01000580.1 GCA_011322715.1 Desulfobulbaceae bacterium | reverse complement strand
TGTGAGCGGGCATTGCGCAATCAGAGTTGATTTCTTCCCTCTTCCCCTGTACAATATCGCATCCGTGTGCGCCAGTAGCTCAGCTGGATAGAGCAACGGCCTTCTAAGCCGTAGGTCGCAGGTTCGAATCCTGCCTGGCGTACCAGTGATTACAGGAGCTTAGGCTATCTTGCCGAGTTCCTTTTTTTGATTTTGTGACCCTATTGTGAACTTTAGTCGTGATTTTTCCTGTCATTGGCCAGTCAATGGTCACAAAATATCGGCCATTGACTGGCTCATTGTTTGGTTTTTCCGGTGATCATGGCTCTAAAGCATGGTGCCGTGGTTAAGCAGTAAGTTCACTGTCCTTTTCTTCATGACAACGGCAGAATGCGTCCAGGTTTTCATTCAGGGATTCTTTCGCCTGGTAAAGTATATTTACCAGGCCGTGACGGACATCAAACGACAATGGTGCCGTGCGGTCTTCGTCTTCACTACAATCAGGCGGGGAAATCACGGCCAAGGCAAGATCCAGCATTGTTATGGCATCAATCGTCCTTATTTCTCTTTCTGAAGATTTTTTAAATGAATCTGAAACGTGGAGTTCTGTTTGGGTGGGCGTGTTGATACTTTTAGGCATGGTCGATCCTCCATAAAAAAATGCGGGAGCTTGCCTACCTTCAGTAATAAAGGCCGGGGTCTCGCGACTGCCCGAAGCTCCCGCATAACGTATATGCGAAGATGGTACAAACAAAAATGGCCGGATAACGGACGGCAAACCGATGTGTAATGCAGGCTTTCTCTTGATAGCCCAAGAGCGGGGCAGTGGTCAAGGGAAAAGTAAAAATCTGCAGGGACAGCCCTTTTCTTTGTTCCTGCCTCTGTTGTATGTTTTCAACTGGATCTCAACCGTTGCTGCCGGTTCATTATCCGTATCATGCTGTCGGCATCTGCCCTGCTGAAACTTCCCCGGGGCTGGTGCACTTCTCCTGGAAAGGCAAAGTTAATGGTAACGCTCTCACCTGATCCACCGGCACCGGCCAGGACCGGCCCGCCTGTTGCAAATTTCGGCAATTCCGGCAGCCTGAATCTGTTCAATGCATTGAACAGACCGGCACCATATCGGGCAACAGCTTCTTTCCGGATAACAAATTCACCCGCCTCAAGTAATGAAGGAATACGATCCCCACCGCCATAGCCTGGTAATTTTCCCCCGGCAGCCAGCATCTGGACGATCCCGCCTGTCTTGTAGCCGCCTCCACCTCCACCACCTGTGAAGGATGTCACAACGTTTAATCTGGCATTGAAATTTTGCATTCTATTCAATTCAGCCATGATTTTTTTAACAGAGCTTGACGTTTCACCCTCCATAGCGGTCAGGGCTTTTGTCCACTTGTTTCCAATCTCATCGCCTGTTTTTGCAGAGCCGTCTTTCATTTTGGAAAGATTATCCTTCCAGTCTGTTCCGGCTTCTTCGGCGCTGCTCTTGACAACGTTTGTCCATGTATCACCTACCTTTTTCAGCTCGGTTTCCACCTTGCTTGCAGATCCGGCCAGTTTTTTTGCCGGGTCCACCTCGGTTGCGTCCAGATCCTCAAGGGCTGCCTTCAATGCCCTGATCTTGGTGGCGGCGTTCTCCGCGTACTTATTCGCTTTGTCCGCAGCCGCATCACTGGCCATGATGTTTTCATAAGTTTGCTGAATATCGTATTGCAGGCCAAGCCTTTCTTTGTGAATCCTGTTGACCGTTTTTTCGTCTCCCGTTGCCTGGGCCAAAACTTTTCGGTAATAGAGGTAACCGCTCGACAGGCGAAGAATAGATGTATAGGCAAGCAGCAGGGTCTTGTTCAGGGCATTAAACATCCCGAAGGCTGCAGAGGCTGCATTGACTGCTGTTACTGAAAAATCAAGCATGGCAATACCTGATTGCTTGGCCCATTCCCTGGTCTGCTGTCTGTTCTCGTTCAGCTTGCCGGTCCAGGAAACAAATTGAGCCTCAACGATTTTGAGTCCCTCAATGAAGACTTGATTTTTCGTGAAAGCAAAGCCGATTTCTTCTTTGAGGTCGCCTAGTGCATTACCGGCGGCAGTCATCGCCCCGCCGAAGGTATCACGGGCCGCTTTGGCAGCACCGCCGAACTGTCCTTCCAGTTCCTTGAGGATTATCTTCTGGGCCCCGATCATGTTTCCGGCCTGCTGAAGTGCCTTGATCTGTGCTTTCTGGCTTTCAGTGAACTGTACGCCAGCCCTGGACAGGGCGGAAATCCCTTTGATCGGATCGTTGAGCGCTTTACCTATCTGAAGAATGGAGCTGTTCAGATCGGTCTTCATGACGGTGCTCATGTCCTGGGCCGCCCTGGTGGCCCGCTTGAACTCATCGCCTTTTATCTGTTTGAAACTGGCAAGCACCGCCATGGAAGCTATAGTCGCCTCATCTCCATAGGTAGTGATGCTTTGCAGCTCACCGGCATATTTATTCATTTGCGCGGCGGTGATACCTGCAGCCCCGCCGGTTGCCTTGACAACGGCGGCAAGTTTTGCCTCCGCCGCTTCCTGCTCATTGGCCAGTTTGATGGTATCACTTAAAACCCTGGTCAGGGCATAGAAACCACCGGCCGCCGCAACGGCTGCAGCCCCGCCGGCAAGTTTCATGTTCTTACTGAAATTGACCGTAACCTTGTTGAACCTTATAAGTTTCTTCTTTGCCATGGCCAGGCGTACCCTGAACTTTGCGTCTTCGAGGCCAAGGATAAAATTTATTTCTCTTTTTCTTCTGGTCGTCATTGTATTCTTTCCTCAAACAGGATGTGGTTGGAGTTGCCTGCATCCCGTCCCATGGTCGCCGGGATGCAGGCGGATGTGTTCAGTTCGCGTCCAGTAACTGGCCCGCCTTGACGATTCGTTCCATCATGCCGACAAAGGAAGAGTTTACGGCTTTCACCTTGTCCAGCAGCTCCCGGATCTCTTCCTGGTTGAAGTCTCCGGCAAGTTCTTCCAGGGAAAGCCCCGTTGCCATTGCCACCGCTGTTGCCGGTATAGGGTCATCGAACACAAGATCGATAATGTGGGGCTCTGCGTCGGGGTCCAGGTCGGATATAAACGTTTTAATCTGTCTCATGTTGAGCTGTTTTGCTTCAATTTTTCTTCCAGCCATGCTTGTTGCTTCACTCATCTTTCTTCACTCCTGGCGTTTGTCGCCTGTTGGTTCGCGTCCGCACCATGCAGACATTATGTTATGTATTGCTGATGGTTGCCCCCTGTGCCCCTGTATTGCAAATACAGAGAGCACAAAGAGAGTATCCTTCCCGGAAAAGTGCGGGTCCTTCTGGCACTTTTTTTACTGCGGGTATTTCGCGCCCCGGCTTGTGACTGCATTTGAAAAAAATTTCCTGCTGAAAAAATGAAAGATAGCGGTCATTCTGTCACCACCTGATACTTTCCCGGCCGGGTGGTCTGTTTTATTGGTTTGCCATGGGGCCCGGTGAATCTGAAACAGAGCACCCCGGTGTGATGGTCGAAGTCAACTTTCAGCCCCGGCTTTGTCCATGCGGACAGCCAGGCTATGCCCCATTGACCAACCGGCCAGTTGTGGGCGGCTCTCCTGAACAGCTCCGGACGTGTCCAGCCTGCGGCCAGCAAGGCGGACAGGTGGGCCATGATCCAGGGAAAGCCCGCCTGGAAATATTTTTTTTGTTTTGCAGGGCGGGGTGGTGGTGCCCGGCGGTTGCGGTCGCCCTGATCCGGCGGACCGGTGTTCCCGGACCTGGAAAACAGCTTGATGGAACAATTTTTCCCTCCGCAGTGCCAGCCGTCGGCCAGGGATAAATCATCAAATATGAATCCATTCTCTATTCTTTGGTAGATTGTTGATCCGCACCCGGCGCAGGGCAGCCCCTCCACTGTTTCCGCTGGTTCCCTTTGGCCCATGGCGATAACCGGCACACCTGGGGCTCCAGGTTGGCAGGTATCACAGAAAAAGCCGCCGTTGCGGCCATGGGTAAACTTTTTTTCTCCGCATACAGCGCAGGGCTTGAGGAATTTTAATCGTTCCGGCCTGAGCACTTTTGTTTTCTGGCCGGTCCTCTGTGGGGCCGGATTATCGGTTCTCGGCGTCGCCGTTCCGGTGGTGGTTTCGGTGTGGATCGGAACCGGGCCGGCGGCCTGATCCTGTTCATTTTCGATCAAATCAAAGAATCCCATGGTGAAACTCCTGAAAATGGTGACAGTGGTTTGATAGAGGGTGACACCCGAAAAATGTCCTTAACATATTGAAATTATAGGTGGTGTGACAGTGTGTGTGACAGTGGTGACAGTGGTGACACCAAAGAAACACTTATATA
>DRLX01000579.1 GCA_011322715.1 Desulfobulbaceae bacterium | reverse complement strand
TCGAGGTCAGGGAACAGGAAATTAAAAAGCACACCAAGTTAATTCTATGTGAGTATTTTTCATTTTTCTGTGACTCGGAAATCGGGCTATAATTATGTTGAGAAGGGAGGAGGAAGCATGAAAATCGTCATTGTCGGTGCAGGGGCCATCGGTCGGCTGTTCGGGGTTTACCTCAGCCGAAGCGGACATCAGGTGACCATGGTCGATCCGGACCCCGAGGTTGTATCGGCTATAAACAGCCGAGGACTTGGATTTATGGAACAGGGTGGCCGCGATCCGGATGCCGTCACCTTTGTTCCGGCCGTGGCGGTTATCAACGCAAAAGAAATTGCGGAGACGGAACTGACGTTGCTGGCGGTCAAATCGTTTGATACCCTGGGTGCAGTCCAGGCAGTACCCCATCTTGTCGGCCCCTCATCACCGATTATTTCCCTGCAGACCGGTCTGGGGAATATCGAAATTATGGAAAAGATGCTGGGGAAAGATGCCGTTATCGGTGGTTTTACCTTTATGGCCGCCACCGCTCTAGCACCAGGGATCGTCCGGCAGGGAGGCACGGGCAAGACCTATATTGGTGAGATAGAAGGGGAAATGACGGAGCGGGTGCGGACCATTGCCGAAATGCTGACAGGCGCCGGCCTTATTTGCACCCCGGTTCATCGCCTGATAGGACGCCTCTGGTGTAAGGTGATCGTCTATTCCGCCATCAATGCCCTGTCTGCAATTCTCCAGGTGCAGAACGGCGAGCTTGTTGAAACCGTGGAAGGCGTTACCCTGATGAAGCGTCTTGTAGATGAGGGACGTGAGGTGGCTCGTGTTCGGGCCGTTGATCTGGTTTTTCATGACCTGTACAAGCTCCTTTTTGATGCCTGCAGGCGAACCAGTGGTAATATCTCCTCCATGCTGCAGGATATTCTCAGTGGTCAACGCACGGAAATTGAGGCCCAGTGCGAGGCCCTGCTTCATTACGGCAGGCAGGTCAAGGTGGAGACACCGACCCAGGAGACCATGGCACAGCTTGTTCATCTTATGGAGAAAAAGGCGGCTGGGGCGCTGGGCCGGGGAGGGGTGCGATGAATGACTGGAAAAAGGTCCTTATAGCTATAGATAATACACCGACCTCCGACAAAGGATTGCAGTATGCCGGCAGGATAATAGGAAAATTGCCGGGAGTCAGTGTCTGCCTCCTTCATGTTTATCCCGAACCACCGCCGGATTATTACAGCTCCGGAAAATCCCTTGCCGACTATAAGAATCAGCAGGAGGCGGACGCTGATACCTTGGTGAAACGATGCCGAAAGATGCTTACCGAGGCCGGAATCGGATCGGAGGTAATTGCAGGGGATATACGGATGGCGGAACAGAAGACCATCAGTGAAACGATCCTGGAAGCTCAGCAGCAGGGGGAGTACGGTACTGTTGTCGTCGGCAGGCGTGGTGTATCCAAAGCCGAGGAATTTTTATTTGGTTCAATTTCAAACGCACTTGTGCATCATAGCCATGATTGTACGGTCTGGGTGGTTGGCTGATGATTGAGCTTGCGGACCTGCCGGTGGAGGGGAGGGAAAAACTGCGCAATCATAGGGTTACCCGCAGCCTGCGGCGGAAATCCCGTGTCTTTGTCGACACAACCAATTTTACCGCTATTGATTATGGCGATATTATCCTGGTAGAAGGCCGCTATTTTCTGGTTACCGCTTTTACTCGAGAGGGGCGCTTTGGGGTCGATGATCAGATCAAACCCTGGGTGCCGAAGGTGGAAGACCTGACCACCGGTGAGCATAAAATCCTAAAACTCGTTTTCCATGAGACCTTTGATATCACCTTTGGTCCGTTTACCATTCCCTGCTATCGAAATCCGGAAAAAGAGGCCCGTGTCCTCGAGTTGGTCAAAGGGCATCCCCATTTTATGCAGGGAGAGGCGGTCCTGGATGAGGCCGGGAACCTGGTGCGCATTCTGGATATAATTAATGGAAGCCGGGTGGATAAGGTGATCCATCGCAGCGGAACAGAGCATAAAGAGTATTTTTATAATGAATTGCCGGATATTTTAATGCATTATCTTCCCTGCGTTCAGGGAATAGGTTTTCTTCACTCCCATGGATTCAGGCATGGCGATGTGCGCCGGGACCATATTTTTGTTGAACGGCATACGGGCCTCTATCGCTGGATAGATTTCGATTATGATTTTTATCTGCCGGAAAAACCATTTGCCCTTGATCTCTACGAGCTGGGTAATACTCTGATGTATTTAACTGTACGTAGAAATTTTTACCCGCGTGATATAATGGCCGATTCTGATTTGGGAGAATTAGTGGCTAATAGCATTGAACCCGGCGATTATTCGTTGCTTTCCAAAAACAGAATCGCCAACCTGCAAAAGATTTATCCTTATATTCCCACCGCACTCAATAACATCTTTCTTCATTTTTCGCTTGGGACGGAAGTGTTTTACGAAACCGTTGATGAGCTTTATCAGGATCTTGAAACAGTTCTGGCTCAAGGCTGGTAAAAGTTTTTCAAAAACGGAATATCCCCTATCGTTTTTCTTCGTTGAAATCAGAATAGTTCATATTTTCCTTCTGGATTTTATAAAGGATAAAACAGACTCATTGGCCCTTCCGGCACAGTCAATGAATGAATGTACATTCATTTTTAGGGGTTTTTTATAATTTTTCCCGTCGAAAACAGAGGAAGATAAATGTTAGAACATTGTAATTTATCGTGGTTTTTTTGTTGGCATCAATTATTTTGAAGAAAAAAAAGATAAAAATAGATTTTTTTTTCCAGACATAGTTTTGTAGTTTCCCTTCTCGTGTAAGGAGTACCATTGATTCAGCGGGTTATATATTGCACGCTGTGGTATCAACGAGTGCGATATCGGTTTTCATGGAAAAGAAATCCTTGACAGTTTTTAAATAACAGGGGTAAGAAAACATACCGAAATGATTTTATTTGGAAATGTTAATCGTTTTTGAGGGGTATAACCCCCCGAAATTTAGGTTAAATAAAAAATGTCTAAGAGGGACTTGGCAAGAAAACCGGTTAAAGTAACCCTGACACGTAGAAAGCAATGAGCTCTTTGCGTAGAACAACAAGAGGAAGGTCATGAAAAAAACTGTGTACAGTATTTGTGGTATGTGTGCTGTTCGTTGCCCGGTAAGTGTTACCGTGGACGGGAAGGAGCCCGTGTGGATTGAGGGTAACTCCAATGACGGCGGCATGGGAAAAAGCCTGTGTGCCAAAGGCGGTGCAACGCTTTCGCAACGGCTTGATTCGCAACGGCCGACCAGCCCGATGATTCGGACCGGTGAGCGGGGTGAAGGGCAGTGGAAGAATGTGAGCTGGGATGAGGCCTTTGATTACATTTCCGATAAGCTCAAGGGGATTATAGCCAAAGACGGGGCCCGGTCAGTTATTTTCAGTGACCGGGGTGGTCCTTTTGCTGATTTGCGCAAGGCGTTTATGAAGGCTATTGGCTCCCCAAATTATCATAATCATGACTGTACTTGTGGTCGAAATACACATCATGCCTCTAAATCGGTTTATGGCCTTGGTAGAAAGGCTTTTGCTTATGATTATAAAAACGCCAATCATATTGTTTTGTTTGGCCGAAATATCACGGAGTCGATCAAGGTAAAAGAGGCTAAGGGATTTATCAAAGGAGTAAATAACGGCGCCCATGTGACCTATATCGATCCCAGAGTCACTAATACAACCGGCAAGGCTACCCGATACTGGCAGATCAAGCCTGGTACAGACTATGCATTGCTGCTCGGAATAACACATTATATTCTGAAAAAGGAGTATTACGACAAGGGATTTGTCAAGAAATGGGTTACCGGGCTGCCCAAGTTGAAAACTTTTCTGAAGCCTTATACACCTGAATGGGCGGAAAAAGAGACAGGCATTTCTGCAGAGGAGATCAAGACCTTTTGCGAAGAGATCAATGAGGATCGTCCCAAAGTTATTTTCCATCCCGGCTGGATGTTGGCGCGGTATTCCGATTCTTTTTATGCCTCCCGCATGATACATATTCTTAACGCTCTTATGGGAAGCATTGAGGTTCCTGGTGGCCTCTTTTATCCCAAGACGCCAAAAGATGCCGGTTCGGCAGGATTGAAAAGCCTTGGTGCTGATATACCGGCTCCGGAAGAAAAAGAACGGGCCGACGGCTGCGGCACAAGGTACCCTCAGTTTGATAAAGGTCCCGGTATGTTTCAGTTGACCTACGAGGCCATTGATACCGGCAAGCCATATCCGATAAAGGCCTATTTTGTTCAACGGCATAATCCTCTTATTGCCCTGCCTGATACCGAGGAGCAGAAGCGCATTCTCAATAAACTCGATTTGATTGTTGCGACAGATGTCTATTACAGTGAGATAGCCTGGTTTGCGGACGTGATTCTTCCAGAATCCACCTATATCGAACGTGACTCTATTCTGCGAACGGAGAAGGGGTTGAAACCGGGTTTTGGGCGTCGGCAGAAATGTGTGGAGCCGATGCATGATACCAGGGCCGGTTGGGAGATATACGTAGAGCTTGCAAAGAGACTGGGCAAGGGAGAGTACTTTCCCTATGAAAGCATCGAGGATATCTGGAACTATCAGTTGCAGGACACCAAGGTCAAGATCGAGGATTTTGACGAGAAGGGTTTTGTCAAACTGGCAAAAGATCCTATCTGGTATGATCGTGATAAACTGAAATTCGGCACCGAATCCGGTAAGATTGAAATCGTCAATAAGAAATGGGATGATATTGGGATCCCCTCTCTCAAACCTTATGAATCCCCTGTTGAGCCTGCCGGCGGCGGTGAATATCGTCTGATATTTGGTCGTACCGGATACCAGGCGCATGGTATGCATCATAACAATCCTATCCTCTCTCAGTTACTGGGTAGTAACAAGCTATGGATCAACGCCGATGAGGCCGCCAAGCTCGGTATTGGTGATGGTGATGAGGTCGAAGTCGTCGCCGGTGATACCAAGGGCACCATTGAGGCCAAGGTGACTGATTTTATTCACCCGCAGGCTGTGTTCATGCTGCATGGCTTTGGGAAGGATATTCCTGCCCAGGAGCGTGCTTTTGGCAAGGGACTTGCTGATCAGGTCTTTATGAAGGGCAAGTTGAAAAAGTGGGACAAAGCCGGCGGCGGTATAAGTCTCATGGAAAGTTTCGTGACTGTTAAAGCGCTTTCATAAGCCGGAGGAATATCGATGAGCAAATATATCGTAACCCAGAATGTAGCGGATTGTATTGGTTGCAAGGCCTGTGAAGTGCATTGTAAGGACAAAAACGACAACGGAGAAGGGTCATTTTTCTGTAAGATGATCGAGGTGGAATCCCACGATGGTCCTATTCCGAAAATAGATTTTGTTTATATGGCCTGTTTTCACTGTGAAAAACCCTGGTGTGTGGATGCCTGCCCGACCGGCGCTATGCAGCGACGGGACAAGGACGGCATTGTTTTTGTCCAGGAAAGCCTTTGTGTCGGCTGCAAGGCCTGTATCACGGCCTGTCCGTGGGGTGTACCCCAGTGGCAGGAACATACCGGCAAGGTAGATAAATGTGATCTTTGTAAGGATCGCATTGACCAAGGTCTGGAGCCGGCATGTGTTACTAAGTGCACCACCAACTGCCTGACGTTTTCATCGCCGGGAGAGGTGTCGGAGGCCAGAAGGCAGGACTTTGCCGAACAACTCATGCAAAACCGGAAATAACGGAAAGAGCCCATGGAAGCACAGTACATTCCCAAAGAGTATCTGGCGATATTGATCCTGCTGATTTTCGGGGTCTTGTTTGGAGTCGTTACTCTCTATGTGGGACGGTTTTTTCGAATAACCCGTCCCTATCACGAAAAACTGATTGCCTATGAGTCTGGAAATGACCCGACTGAAGCGCCGAGGATGCGTTTTTCAATCAAATTTTATTTGATTGCCATTCTTTTTGTCGTTTTTGATGTTGAGTCCATCTATCTCTATCCATGGGCTATTACATACGATCACTTGGGGCTCTTTGCCCTGGTTGAGATGTTTATCTTTATCTTCCTGTTGCTCGTGGGCTATATATATGCCTGGAAAAAGGAGGTTCTCCAATGGGAGAAATAAAAGAATCCGAAGTTCAGGAACCTGCATTGATTGAAATTGCGGACGGGGTCAAAAAGATACCCGGGGTTAATGCAGTTCTTGGACCGCTGAATATGCTGGTCAACTGGGGGCGGGCCGGATCGATATGGCCCATGACGTTCGGTCTTGCCTGTTGTGCAATCGAGATGATGGATGCGGGTGCCTCAACTAATGACCTTGACCGGTTCGGTATTATTTTTCGGGCAAGTCCACGGCAGGCTGATTGCATGATTGTCGCCGGTACTTTGACCAAAAAGATGTCTCCGGTGCTGCGTAGGGTTTATGATCAGATGCCTGAACCCAGGTATGTACTTGCGATGGGAAGCTGTGCCTGCAGTGGCGGGGTTTTTAACTCCTATGCCGTAACCCAGGGAGTCGATACCATTGTCCCTGTGGATGTATATGTTCCGGGGTGTCCTCCTCGTCCTGCAGCTCTCATGCAGGGGCTTATTAAGTTGCAGGAAAAAATATTACAGGAGCAGTACAGATGGAGTCTATGGAGATAGCGGAAAAATTACAGAATCACTTCTCCGAAGAAGTTCTCGATATCTGCGATTTTCATGGCCAGGTCGGAGTGGTTGTTAAGCGCGAACGGATAGTAGATATTTTGCGCTGGCTTCGCGACAGTCCTGAAATCAAGATGGATCATCTTATGGATCTGTGCGGGGTTGATAATAAAAAGCGACAGGGAAAGAATCTGTTACGCTTGGAAGTTGTTTACAACCTGTATTCAATTCCGCTCCGGCATTCAATTCGTATTCGCGCCCAGGTTCCTGAAAATGACGCCGCCATTGACACGGTTACCACCCTTTGGTGCGGCGCCGAATGGCCGGAGCGTGAATGTTTTGATCTGGTTGGTATTTCCTTTACCGGGCATCCAGATATGCGGCGCATCTTACTTCCGGATGACTGGGTTGGCCATCCCTTGCGGAAAGAGTATCCGCTTAAGGGAAGGGAAGAGTGGTCAGGTTTGGAGGAGTTGAAACACAAGGTAGTTCAGTTGCAGGAATTCGGCCTAAGTGATGGAATTCTTAGGACCAAGGAAGGACAGACGCAAACTAAAGGGAATGAGGAATCATGACACGGCCCATAACCAAAACAGTAGAAGTCCCGGTAGCGGACGGGGACGGTGAGCGATATACCCTGAAAATGGGGCCGCAGCATCCGGCTACTCACGGTGTTTTACGCGTTGATCTTGAGCTTGACGGAGAAACAATTATAAAGTGCTCTCCCCAGGTTGGATACCTGCACCGTGGTTTTGACAAAATAGCCGAGAATCGTACATATGCCCAATCGTTAATTCTGACGGATCGGCTTGATTACATCGCGGCCATGGCCAATAATGTCGGCTACTGTGTTGCGGTTGAGAAACTGCTTGATGTATCCGTTCCACTGCGGGCTAAATATATTCGGACCATTGTCTGTGAGATGTCCAGAATTGCCTCGCATCTACTCTGGTTGGCTACCCATGCACTTGATATAGGTGCAATGACGGTATTTCTTTACTGTTTCCGTGAGCGTGAGGTCATGCTTGACCTTTTTGAAGAGCTCTGTGGTGCCCGATTGACCTTTTCCTATCCAAGAATCGGAGGCGTTCGCCAGGATGTAACCAGGAATTTTATCGATGTCCTGCAACGGTTTGTCGCCGAGTTCCCCATGCATATTGAGGAATATGAAACATTAATTGATACAAACCGCATCTGGCTCAAACGTACAGTCGGTATTGGTGTGCTGTCGGCAACAGAGGCCCTTGAGCTTGGACTCACAGGCGCCTGTCTACGAGGCTCAGGGGTTGATTATGATATCCGGAAGCATCGGCCCTATGACGCATATGATCTCGTTGACTTTGAAGTACCTATCAGTGATGATGGTGATATTTATGCACGCTACCGTTGCCGTATGGAAGAACTTCGTCAATCTGCGCGTATTATTCAGCAATGCATTGATCAGCTTCCTCCTGGTCCGATTATTTCCGAAGATGCTCCTGATTTGGTGATGCCCTTACAGGGACAGCGAAAAGTAGAAGCAGGGTCCTCCACGTATGGAACCGGCTTAATTCGTCTTCTCGAGGAAAAAGGTGAATTCCCGGTGGGAGACATATATGTGTCCACGGAAGTACCTAAGGGAGAGCTTGGATTTTATTTTATCAGTGACGGGTCCGGGCGTCCTTACCGTATGCATATGCGTTCACCCTCTTTTATTCATATTGGTGCCTTACCGGCCCTTGCCGAGGGAAGTATGATCGCTGATCTTATTGCAAATATCGGAACATTGGATGTCGTACTTGGCGAGTGTGATCGGTAGAAAAAAAGTTTAGGATCGGCAGGGATACCAGCTAAAGGAATATTATGCACGTACTAATAATACTAATAGAAATCCTCGTCCTCTTTGCGGTCATTATGTTGCATGTTGCGTATGCGACCTATTTTGAACGGAAGATAATCGGCCATATGCAGGTTCGTATGGGACCGATGCGTGTCGGGTGGCACGGACTGTTACAGCCTATTGCTGATGGTATAAAAAGCTTTTTCAAAGAGGATATTGTCCCTGAACAGGCGGATGTTCCGACTTTTCGGGCAGCACCGATTATCTGCCTGACGGCAATGCTGACTTCGCTGGCTGTTTTGCCTTTTGCAAAAGGATGGGTCTTGGCGGATATCAATATCGGGTTACTTTTTATTTTCGCGATGAGTTCGTTATCAAGCTATGGCGTTATATTAGCGGGATGGGCATCAAACTCTAAATATACCTTTCTTGGTGGATTACGATCCATGGCCCAGGTCATAAGTTATGAAGTTGCCATGGGACTTAGTCTTGTCGGTGTCATGATGCTTTCCGGGACCCTTAATTTGACCAAGATTGTTGAGGCCCAGGGGGGATCGTTTGGTGGAATGTACATCTTTCCCCAGATTATTGCCTTCTTCGTCTTCTTTATCGCAATGCTTGCCGAAACAAACCGGGTGCCTTTCGATCTACCCGAGGCTGAGACCGAGCTCGTTTCCGGCTATGCAACTGAATATTCAGGGATGCGATATGCCATC
>DRLX01000578.1 GCA_011322715.1 Desulfobulbaceae bacterium | reverse complement strand
GTGGAGGAGTTTGAAGAAAACGCCAGGCATCGTCAAGCAGAGGTAGATAGAAAGATGCATGAGGCGAGTATGAAGGCAAAAAAGGCTCTTGATGGAGCTCGAAGTGAGGCGCAGGCCGCAGGAGCGGAAAAGCTGGCAGCCATCCGCAAGGAGGCGGAAGGTGAAAAAGAGAAGCAGCTTGCCGAATTGCGTACCCAGATCGAGAAGGCCAGGAAGGAGCTTGGGGATAATGTGGCTGGGTTCGCCCAGGAAATGGCTGGAAAGATACTTGGAAGGAGTCTGGAAGCATGAGAGCTCGAATCGTAAAAATTATTTTGCCGGGACTGATGGTCGCGGCCTTGTGTGCGGCGCCGTTGGTATTCGGCGCAGGGCATGAGGTGACTGCAGGTGTTGATGATCAGGCACTGCACGGTATAGAGGCCGCCCATGAGGCAAATGTAGCGGCTGCAGAAGCCAAGCATGGGGAAACTGCTGCCGCGGTGCATGAGGAAAAACTTGCCCGTGAGCATGAAGCTCAGGTTGAAGCCGGTACGCAGGAAGTCGAAGCAGGTTTGGCTGGTGGTGAAGGGCATGGTGCCGTTGCGCATGAAGCCATTGCTGGTGAGCATGGACAGGGTGAGCATCATCCGATGATCACTGCCGCCAAGCTCAAGGATCTCTTCTGGCGGACGGCTAACTTTCTGGCCCTGGTTGTTATTCTGGTTAAGTTTCTGGCCAAGCCGATAGGCTCCGGTTTGACAGGGAGGCGTCGGCAGATAAAGGCCGAGCTTGAAGACCTGCAGGCAAAACGTGATGAAGCCGAGCGCTCCTATAAAGAGTTTGAGGCGCGTCTTGCCGGTATGGAAAAGGAAATGGAGACAGTTGTCGAAAAAGCCGTTGCTCTTGCTGAAGTAGAGAAAGTGCGCATTATAGAGGAAGCGGAACAGGCGGCTGAGGATATTAAGCGTCAGGCTGAGGCTGCCGTTCAGGCTGAGTTGGTTGATGCGAAGCGTAAGTTACGCGATGAGGTTGCCGAACAGGCAGCTGCTATGGCTGAAGAGTTGATCGTTAAAAATCTGACCCCGGCGGATCAGGTAACGATTACTGAACAGTATCTTGAAAGAGTAGGTGCGGTACAGTGAGACAGACTATCTTAGCACGACGATATGCCAAGGCTCTTTTTTCCCTCGGTAAGGAAGATGGGAAAAATGAAAGTTACAGTGAGGTATTAAATGCCATTGCCGAGCTCTACAAGGATGAATCCGTAGAGAATGCATTGGTAAATCCCCTGTACCCGGTTGAAGCACGGCAAAAGGTAATGGCGAAAATCGGCGAGTTAGCGAAAGCCGATGCAATCATGATGAGATTTCTCAATTTGCTTATTGAGAAAAAAAGGGCGGATATTCTGCCCGATATTGCCGCTGAGATGCGGATCATGGTTGATCAGGAACAGAATATCAGTCATGGTTCGGTGGTTTCCGCCATCAAACTGGACGATGCCCTGAAGGGAAAAATCCAGCAAGCCCTGGAGAAGATCACGGGGAATAAGGTTATACTTGAGACCAGTGTTGATCCGTCCATTATTGGAGGGGTCATTGCCAAAGTTGGTGACTTGGTTCTTGACGGGAGTATAAAAACACAACTTAATGGATTAAAAGAATCTATCAAGGGGAGAGAATAATCAAATGCAGATTAAAGCCGAAGAAATCAGTCAGATTATAAAGGATCAAATAGCTGGCTACGAAAGTGATGTAGACCTGAAAGAAACAGGAACGGTTCTCTCCGTTGGTGACGGTATTGCCCGTGTCTATGGTGTAGAGAATTGTCAGGCCATGGAGCTTCTTGAGTTTCCCGGGGGAATTATGGGCCTTGCCCTGAACCTTGAGGAAGACAACGTTGGTGTCGCCGTTATGGGTGATGTCCGTTATATTAAAGAAGGTGACGTTGTCAAGCGAACAGGTAAAATTGCAGAGGTACCCGTTGGGCCCGCATTGGAAGGACGTGTTGTCGACGGTATTGGTCAACCCATTGACGGCAAGGGGCCGATTGAGGGTGCGGAAACTCGTAAAATGGAGGTCCTCGCACCAGGTGTTATTGCCCGTAAATCCGTTCATGAGCCCTGCTATACCGGTTACAAGGCTGTCGACGGTATGACACCGGTTGGTCGTGGCCAACGTGAGCTGATTATTGGTGACCGTCAGATCGGTAAAACCGCACTCTGTGTTGATGCGATTATCGCCCAAAAGGAAACCGATGTTCATTGTATCTATGTTGCGACTGGTCAGAAAAAATCTACAGTTGCCTTGGTTGTTGAGGCGCTGAGAAAACATGGAGCCATGGAATATACAACCGTGGTTGCCGCCTGTGCCTCCGATCCGGCTCCGATGCAGTATGTATCGGCAATGGTTGGTTGTGCCATGGGTGAATATTTTCGTGATAACGGTCAGCATGCATTGATTATTTATGACGATCTTTCCAAGCAGGCTGTTTCCTATCGTGAGCTCTCGTTGCTCCTCAGGCGTCCACCTGGACGTGAGGCATATCCCGGCGATATTTTCTTTAACCATTCTCGTCTGCTTGAGCGTGCCGCCAAGGTAAGTGATGATTTAGGCGCAGGTTCCCTGACCGCATTGCCTATTATTGAAACCCAGGCCGGTGACGTTTCAGCCTTTATTCCTACAAATGTTATTTCAATTACAGACGGTCAGGTCTTCCTTGAACCGAGTTTGTTTTTTGCCGGTGTACGACCTGCAATTAACGTCGGTATCTCCGTATCTCGTGTTGGTGGCGCCGCCCAGGTCAAGGCAATGAAGCAG
>DRLX01000577.1 GCA_011322715.1 Desulfobulbaceae bacterium | reverse complement strand
TGGTCTGCTCCATGGCCGTCCCGAGAGTGATAAGATCGTAAATAGCTTCATTTGTCTTCAGCAATCCGTCGTATTTGATATTTTTCAGCCTCTGGATAGCAGACTGAACATTTTCCTCACTGAAAAGATACTCACTGCCTTTGTAACGAATGCGGTTTATTTCTTTGAGCTGGTTGCGCAGAATATTCTCCAATAAAACATTGGAAGTACGCCCCTGACGCTCTGCCAGGGCTTCTTCAGGAGAGATGTATTCATAGCCCATCGCCACCAACAGTTGTACCGCAGGGATATGGGAGGTCAGTTTTTCATTTGTTTGAAAATCACACATGGACGCCTCCGGCGAGTTCTGAGTTGTGAGTGCTCAGTGATAAGTTGTTTTTTAATTCAGGATTCATAATTCAGCCCTCATCACTCTCAATAACATCCCAATGGCCGCCAAGCTTTGGTCCTCTTCTCTCGATGAAGCCAGCTTTTTTCAATTTAGCCATATAGTTTTCTATCGTTCTTGGTGTCTTATCTAACTTCTCTGCAATCTGTTCTGCAGTGTACTCTGGGTGCTGACAGATAATCTCAAAAGCTTTGGCGGGTTCGCTTCCGAAGTCTTTCCGAATTCTTTCCGAAATCTTTCCGAAGCCATCCCCGGTTCTTTCCGAAACACCTTTTTCGGAAGCAGGTACTTTCAGCAACTCCACTGCCACACCGCCTGAGTTTTCTTCAATAATTGGTTCCGGCAGTCCAGCAGCCCTACAGGCATCAGTAATTTTTTCAATGCCGCGGCCCCAGGAATCAATATAACCAATCCGATAGCACACCTCGGCAATGAGTGGGTTGCGAGGAATCGACCTGTGGGTTTGAAATAATTTCTCAACGCTTAATTCAGGCGGCAAAGTACCAGCATTCCACAACGAAAGCCGGTCATCCATGACGCGGAGTTGAGTCATGCTGCCCATGTAATTACGGTGGGCCAAGGCATTCAGCAGCATTTCGCGAAGAGCAGGTACCGGATATTCCAGTTCTTCAATACGGCGTAATCCTTCAAATCGAACCGGCTTAATCAGAAACTTTTTTTCCAACTGCTCCATTACATCACGAAGGAGCTGAAACAAGTTTCCCTCGCATACCTCCTGAAAGCGCATATCGACCATATCAAGGCCAAAACGCCCAATTTTTACAAACAGGTTGGGATAAAATTCGCCGGGATCTTTGCCAAACAGAACCAAGGCAGCATTGGTCAGGCCATCCGCAGTAAGCAGATGCAGCTTTCTCAATAATTCCTTTGTAGAAAGATCCGAGATATCCGGCAGACGACCCGCCGTGACGGCTTCCTTCTTGAATAACTCTATTGTCGCATCGTCGATGTCATCCAACGTCGCCTTTTCCGCAACCACTCGATCCCAGGTCATGCCCATCTTTTTGAGCAAAAATTCGGTGAGTGCATGACCTTTTAGCTCCTGCTTTACCGAGCCCGAACGCCAGTAATATGAACCATGTAGAGAAATTGGCACATTCGACGGATCGACGATAATTTCCAGACAGGCTTTGCCATCTTCCTGCAAAAGATTGATATGGGGCATCAGCCCCAGCTGATCACGAATCTTGTTCGGCAGGTCTTCAAGTAATTTCCTGGCGTTCGGCAAGCCGACGGTTTTACCACGGTCATCTTTTCCGATGAAAATCCGCCCGCCCTGGGCATTGGCAAAACCGCAGATCCATTTCAGGTAGTCGTCCCGCCAAATTTGCTTCCATTCGATGTTTTGGGATTCTTTAGTCATACAATCCTCACTATAAATTCACCGCTACGAGCCACACAGACGCCCTTTTTTATGATAAAGCACTCAACCCAGTGATAACCACGATACCTTGTTGGCTCGATTCTTGTTTTGGTGCCAAGCTCAAAAGAACAATCTCCACTACTGTTGTAAAAGCCCCCACGCAAGCACCCTGCATTAGTTGCCTCGTCTCCAGTATTCACAACTTGCCAGAACACCTGAAAAGGACGGGAAACATTTGTTTTTGCTTTGAAGCAGATTCTTTTTCCTGTTTCTACAGGGTCGCCGCTACATAACTCAAAATTGCTAGATCCGTCAGAGAACAATCTCCAGCCATTTTTGTTATAACTTGCACTAATTGAGGCTTGGTAATAAATCTGTACTGGCCATTGCGATTCTGGTTTTTGCCGATGAGGAACATTAAAAGATAACGCTCTGGATTGAGCTACAACCAAGCTGTTACTGTTGTTGACCGGCGATACCAGAGACCGGGTATAGTGTTCTTCATCAAGCCGCTCAGCGATGTTGATAAAATCTTCCTTTGCCCATACAACCCACTGGAAAAACGCCTTGGCTCTGGCATGAGGGACTCCGTTCTCCTCTTCATGCCATTTGTCGGCAAAGTTTTCTCCGTGATTGGTTGGATTCGGGATATTCCATTTGCCATCAGCCGTTCTTGTAATCAGCGTATAGGCAGATTGAGCCATTGCCTCATCAAAACGAAAGGTCGGCTGCATCTGATCGGCATGCCGTGACAATGTATCTATCAAGTTTCTCAGTGTCTCATAAATAGTGGATTCATTTCGGTAAATCTGAGCAGACAATACAGTAATGACCATAGAGATTGGCTTGCATTTCTCGTTTTGCTGATTACAAAAGCGAATGTCTCTGTGCCTTTTCAACAGTTGGATAGCCCGTTGCAGCGGGGTCTTCACATGAATATTCGGTACCGCATCCCGGTCGCTGAAGAGTCCGTCCTGCCGGTAATTTTCAAAGAGAACTTGCTTTTGGGCCTGCTTTACATCTTCAAAAGCAGTCTTGTTTTTATCGTAAAACCACTCTGCAAAGTCCTTGGGATTGCTGGGAGTCCAATTATATGTTCCGGTGTCACTGCATTTATTTGTCACGGCTATGGCACTGTGATACCGGTAATACTCCCTAAAAGTATTCCAGCTTTCCTGAACCGAAGGGAGAATGTCCATGTGAAACCCAACGCCATCCTGCTCGGCATAATTCAAGGTCCAGCAACGCTTGCCTTCATCATCAAGCATCTTTTCATAAGTGCCATGTGCTTTCAGATGATCACCGACCTGATGTTTTACTGTTTTAGGAGCGATGATTTCCTTTTGGTGTTCCAAGCGGCAAACAATATCGATGTCATAATCGGCGTCTTTGCTGTCTTTATAAGGCCGAATCTCCGTTCCAAGCTTAAACGATCCCTGCAGGTAAATTTCAGACTGGGCAGTTGCACCTTCGTATTCACCTTCCAACAGATAAGAGCGCATAGTCTTAAAACGTTCCATGGCCTGTTGATACTTTGATGGTGAAATATCCAGTTTCTGTGCCGCCTTTTGGAGGGCTTCTTCCCGTGTAACGATATTACTCACTTTCAATCCCTCCATTTAGAATGAACTTCCTGATTGCTTCAGATTCATGTGTGAAGTCGTGATCGGCCCTGGTGATGAAATCGTCGATTTTGGACACATCATCCAGCGGCAACGGCAAATCGGATTCGAAATCAATTCGTTTGATCTGCTCGGGGC
>DRLX01000576.1 GCA_011322715.1 Desulfobulbaceae bacterium | reverse complement strand
GCAAAATCAAGGAATTCAACAAAGACCTGCCGGTCATCCTCATCACGGCCTTTGCCGAAGTGGAAAAGGCGGTTGAAGCCATGCACCTGGGGGCCTTCACCTACCTGGCCAAGCCCTTTTCCAACGAGCAGCTACTGGCATCCATCCGTAAGGCAATCGAGCATTATGGCCTGGTCTGTGAAATCAAACGATTGCGCCGGGAAATCAATCCCCGCTCCGGATTTGAGGGCATGATCGGGAAAAACCCGAACATGCTGTCGGTCTACCAGCTGATAGAAAAGGTGGCTCCGGCGCCGTCATCGGTCCTTATTACCGGCGAATCCGGAACAGGTAAGGAACTGGTCGCCCGGGCCATCCACAACCTCAGCCCGCGCCGGGAGGCTCCCTTTATCTCGGTCAACTGTGCGGCCCTGACCGATACCCTGCTGGAGTCGGAATTATTCGGCCATGAAAAAGGGGCCTTTACCGATGCCATCGCCATGCGGAAAGGACGTTTTGAACTGGCCAACGGCGGCACCCTGTTTCTTGATGAAATTGGTGAAATGCCGGCCCCTTTGCAGGCGAAACTACTGCGGGTCCTGCAGGAGCGAACCATCGAACGGGTTGGCGGCAATACCACTCTGGACATCGATGTCCGTATTCTTGCCGCCACCAACCGTGACCTCAAGGATGAAGTCGATAATAAAAAATTCCGGGAAGATCTCTATTACCGGCTCAACGTCATTCACATCCACCTGCCGCCGCTCAGAGAACGGATTGATGATATCCCGGCCCTGGTCACCCATTTTCTGCAAAAAAATGCCCGACGGCTACACAGAGACCAGCTCACCATCTCGCCCGAAGCCCTGCGGCTGCTGGTTACGCTCCCCTGGGAGGGCAATATCCGGGAGCTTGAAAACACCATTGAACGGGCGGCAATTCTCTGCACCGGCGACAGAATCGAAGCCGAAGACGTGCAGCCCGATTCCAGTGATCTCTCCAGTCAGGAATGGAGTTCCGGCCTCGACCTGACCCAATTTATTCCCGAAGGACTGGGTCTGGCCGCTGTCTTAAACGGTATTGAGGAAAAACTGGTGCGTCAGGCCCTGGAAAACGCGGATAACGTCCAGGCGAGGGCGGCGGAACAGCTCGGAATCACAAAAAGTCTTTTGCAATACAAGATGAAAAAATACAAGCTGCAACGAAAGAAAAAATAAAACTTCTGGTGTACTGTTTCTAATCAGCACAGCCCGGGACAAGTTCCGTACACTCGGATTTAAAGGAGGCAAGAGAGAGCGTATATTTCTCCACCAGATGATGGGGATGATAACTTTTCTTGGCCTGGCGCAGGCCCGGTACGCCCAGGTCCTGTTCCCGATTGACAAAGGTAAAGCCCTTCAGTCCGTACAGGGCAAACCATTGATTGATCAACTGTCCCAATCCCTGCATACCCGGCATGGCCTTTTCAAAATGGCAGACAGCCACATCCGGGCATAGTTGTTCGGCAACGGCAAAGGCCTGGATTTCCCCATCCACACGGATAGCGCCGCCGATCAGATCCAGCTCGGAAAAGTGTTCAAACATGCTGACAATAGCCTTATACTCAGCACAGAGACCGGGTTCGGTATCACAGGAACGGGAAGCGCACCAGCGTTGCTGCAGATCCAGACACCGGGGAACAAGATCGGCGGTTATGGGTTCATAGGCACAGGAATATGCCTTGAGGCATTTTTTTATCTGATTACGTTTTTTCGCATACCGTCGGCCCGCAAGACCGGCAAGATCTTCAACCAGATAAACATAATCGGCATTGGCCCGATCTTCCAGCAGGTCGAACCCCTTTCCAATGCATTCCTTAACCGCGCTCGCAGGCAGACGAATCGCCCCATCTATGGCGCCGGCAAACATTTCAACCGCCCGGGAAAGCGACACCTCTCCCACCGGCGGCCCAAAGAGAACCTTGCGACCATTCGCCGACCCCATGGCATCGACAAGGAAAAACAGACTATTGTCCTTGTCAGCAAAATAAACCGGTCGGGAAGAACGCCAGACAAAAAGATTGGTAAAGGTATGTTCGGATATTTCCGGAGGAAATCGGGCAAAAAACGCTTTACAAAGAGATTGATGGGTGCGGTCCAAGACAGTGGTTTCAATCATCGGGTCCCGTTACTCTTTTTATGTTTCTGAAAATCTCCGCTGAGGACACGGCTGCCAATGCCGGAGTCTTAACTACGTTCTGCTGACCCGCTCCAGCCATTTCCGGTTTGTCCGTGTTCATTCCGGAAGGGAAAACCGGTCGGGCAACGGGACATCATCGGTGTTCCCGCCCCAGTTTAACTTGTTTCTGAGAATGGCAAAGTACCCCTTGTGGGGAGAGCTGATCAGCAGCAATGGTTTCTCCGCAACTTCCACCCGTAGTGCCTGTTCCATATTCAGCTTCCAGCCGGAACGGCCATCCACCATCACCATGACATCATCGGCATTGTCGGCAAGCTGGGTAGTCAGTACAACTTCGGGTGAAAGCAGAACCGGCCTTGACTCCAACATGAAGGGACAGATCGGCGTGATAAGCAACGTGCCCAGTTCGGCATGTACAATCGGGCCGCCGGCTGAAAGATTATAGGCCGTGGAGCCGGTGGGTGTGGAAAAAATCAGGCCGTCGGCTTTATACGTGGCGATATATTCGTGGTCGGCCCAGCAACGCAGCCGCAGGACCCGTTCAACACTGCCCTTGACCACCACTGTTTCATTAAGGGCAAACATGGGTTCGGAAGCGGTCCCGTCCGCGGCAAGGACGGTGGTTTTGATCATCATCCGCCGTTCAATATGGATCTCACCATCCAGAATTGTCGCCAGAGCATGATACATCTCATCGGCGGCAACCTCAGTCAGGAAACCAAGATCGCCCAGATTTATACCAACGACCGGAATATCAAGTTCACCGGCCCGTGCCGCCACATGAAGCAGGGTCCCGTCTCCGCCCAGGATGACCAGCATATCCATGCCCGGTTCGATCCGATCCACATCGGCTCGGATGCTCCGTTTTTCAAGCCAGGAGGCTAACTCACCGCCGATTTTTTGAACCCGTTGGCTGTTCTGCCGGGTGATAATTCCGACGTGGCGAACGTTCATTCGCCAAGCTCTTTTGAGCGCATGCTTGCCCGGTCAACCGCAGCCATAACCGTTCCCCGCAATCCGGCTGTTTCCAGCTCATGAATACCGGCAATAGTCGTGCCGCCCGGTGAAGTCACCATCGCCTTCAGGTCCGCCGGCGGTTTACCGGTTTCAAGCGCCAGTTTAGCGGACCCATACACGGTCTGGAGAACAAGCTGCTGGGCAACCGGCCTGGGAATACCGGCCAGAACACCGCCGTCGATCATGGCCTCGATAAAGGTAAAGACATAACCCGGCCCTGAACCACTGAGTCCGGTAACAGCATCAAGCAAGGTTTCCGGGAGATGAACACAGGTGCCGATGGCGGAAAAAATCTCCAAACCCAATGCCAGATCTTCGGATGAAGCCTGCCCATTGGGACTGAGCGCTGAGGCCCCGGCCAGAACCAGGGCCGGCGTATTGGGCATGACCCGGATAATGCGCTGTTTGCCGATTCCCTTTTCAATGGCACCAATGGGCACCCCGGCGGCAATGGAAATCACCAGATGCGATGCATTGATAAAGGGTTTATACTGGGCAAGAACCGGCTGCATGATCTGCGGTTTGATGGCCAGAATAAGAACCGAGGAAAAATCACAAAGGGTTTGCGCTTCATCCGTGACCTTAATCCCATACGTTGCAGCAAGAAAATCGCGACGTCCGGAGTCCGGTTCAGCCACCATGATATGATCGGCACGAACCAGGCCGGAATTAATCATACCGCGCACCAGAGCCTCGCCCATCTGGCCGCCGCCGATCAGGCCGATTGTTTCCGAATTTTTCATATATCCTCGTAAATATGTCGTTATTAACAGTAATGCACAACTTCTCCCGGACCTTGCATCGAAGGTTCCACGATTTCAAAATGTGTAACGAAAGAAGCGCAACACAATTGTGATGAACTCGTAAAAAGTCCAGACAATGCTTAAAGATGGCTAAGTAAAAACACAGATATACAGGTAAGCGGAGCGAAGCGTAGACTCCGAAGAGTAGTGTTCTGCGGCGGGCCTTAACTACACATGTAGTATGCCTACGAATCGCCACAGGACACACGACGCAGTAGATCGAAGTTTTTACGATGCCATCAACCGTATGATATCTCTCTGTACCAGCTTTTTCCTGAAAATTGGACAAAAAAAGCCCACCGTACAAACGGTGGGCTTGAGCTACTGTAAATATAGCCGGATTATCAGGCAGGACAGGCCGACGCTCTGACGCCTCCCTGCAGATTTGGCGGAAAAAATAACGGCAACTGTTGCGGCCGGGTTCGGGAACCTTCAATGGTCCTTCGCTGGATAACCTTTCCCTTCTTCTGAAATTTTACATATTCCCAGCACTGGGGGTTGTCGACAATGGACTGCATCAGGTTAAGGTGCAGGCTGTGACCGGAACGATCGGCAATAACATGACCAAGCACGGGACTGCCGAGCAGGGCCATATCACCGATCAGATCAAGAACCTTATGGCGGACGAATTCATCATCAAAGCGCAACCCCTCTTCATTGAGGATGGAGCGGCCATCCCAGTGAATGGCAATAACATTATTTAAATTACCGCCAAGCGCCAACCCGTTGCGCCATAACTGCTCAACCTGCTCAACAAACCCAAAGGTCCGGGCACGGGCTATTTCCCTGGAAAAACGCTCAGGCGTCACGTCAACGCTGTACGACTGTTCATTAATGACATTGTCGCCGAAACAGATGCGACCGGTAACCTTAAAGCCGTTATAGGGTTCGATACGGATGGACTTCTCGCCATCAGTGACGGAAATTGGCCTGGTGATGCGCAGAATCTTACGCAATGCCCGTTGCCGTTTTCGACCACCCCGCTGCAGAAGATGGACAAAGGGTCCGGCGCTGCCGTCCATGATAGGTACTTCATGAGCGTCTATGTCAATATGTACATTGTCGATCCCTGAGGCCCGCAGGGCGGCCAGGAGGTGTTCCGTCGTCGAAATCTTTGACTCACCTTCACCGATGGTTGTTGCCAGGGTGGTATCCACTACTTTATTCATATGGGCCGGTACGGCCTTATCTGCACGTAAATCAGATCGAAAAAATCTGATC
>DRLX01000575.1 GCA_011322715.1 Desulfobulbaceae bacterium | reverse complement strand
CTCCGGTAAATTCCTGGATCCGGTTATTATAAAAATCGGCCACAAATACATGCCCTTTGGGCCCGACGGATACCCCGGTTGCCGTTTTGAACCATCCGGGACGACTGCCGGAAATATTCATGGCCAACAGCCCGCCCCACTTTCGCAGAAATCGGCCGTCGGCCGTAAAGACCTGAATCCTGTCGTTGTAGGCGTCGGCCACCACCAGACTCTTATCCGGTAACAGGGCGACATCGGTGGGATAGTTAAACAAACCGGCGGTGATGCCTTTACGTCCGGTGCGTCCATATTGCCGGATAAATGAACCATCCGCCGCCAGGAGTTGAACTCTCTGATTATAAAAATCCGCCACATAGATATCCCCCTTGTCGTCCACAGCCACACCTGCCGGAGCGTCAAAGCGACCGGGGCCGGTACCCGATGAGCCGATTACCTGCAGGGATGTTCCGTCCGGAGAAAAAACCTGAATACGATCATTGAGATACTCGGTCACATACAACCTGTCAGCGGAGATCGATATATGCATGGGTCGCGCCAGCTCTCCAGGTTTTGCCCCCCTGCTGCCGAACATACGGAGAAACCGACCATCCAGTCCAAACACCTGAATACGGTTATTGCCGGCATCACTGACAAAAACTTCATTTCGGCCTATGGCGATGCCGATGGGGTTCTTGAACCGGCCGGGGCCGGACCCCTTTTCGCCCCAGGCTGCGGCAAAATGATAGGATGGTTTCGCCGCGGCCGACGCAGGCAACGGGACAGACAGCAGACAAAAGACCAGGAGAAAAAAATATCTCATGTTTTCCGCACCATTTTTTTTATCCGAAAATAGCCCACGTAGCTGTGTCCTTTCGGACTATTTTCATCATTCGTTGTGGCTGGGACGGTAAATTATGGTCCAGCCGTGCTGGTTTATCAGGACAACAGATAGACCGCAGCCGTCACCAGAAAAAATGAGGTGGCATACGGCGTTGTTTTCGCAGCTGTTGAGAGAAAACCGGCTCTTCTGGAATCAATGCCGGTTATTGACGTCAGCACGGTCACACAGCTGAATGCCGCTCCAAACAAAAAACCGGCTACCCCTGCGGCATAGGGGAGGTCAAGGGTTATTGCCCCGCCGATGAGGATACAGACCAGGGGAATGGTGCAGGCCGGCAGGGTTAAACCGAGCTGGATCGCGTAGGGGACGGTTCGTCTGCAAGGAGAAAGCAGGCGATAAAATTCCAGATGCGGGATCGGGAGATAGATGAACCGGGTAACAAGATAGAGGGTACCGATGACCAGCAGGGGAACAGCCGGAGAAATCTTTGTCCAGCCGACCCGGGGCAGGACAGTGGTTACGGTAAACAGTAACAGCGCCGTCAGCAGTGTACGGGCAAGGAGAAAAAAGAGCAGTTCCCTGCCTGGCGCGGCAACCATTTTCTTATGGATCCGTTGAGCAAAAAGAGTGTGTGTGGCGATGGTGCACGGCTCAAAAAAGGCAAGCAGCCCAAGAAGTACCGCCATAATGTACAGCCATTCCACTGTCATTCGACTCCTCCGGTAAGGTGGTCGGCAAGTATTTTTTCCAGCTCCTCCATGTCCGGCAGGCCGAATGCTGCCGTTTTGCCGTTAACGGCAATGGCGGGGGTGGACAGGACACCGAGTTTCAGGGCATAGTCCATTTCCTGTAAAATATTGACCACTGTAAACTCAATGGCCCCTTCGGACTGGTCGGCGATTTTCTGCAGCTTCTTTTTCACCTGGTCACATTTGCCGCAGGCCGGGGAAGAAAAGAGTTCCAACTTGAGCGCCATATCAGTGTTCTCCCGTGGTATAACCCTAAAAATTCATCCGAAAACTCATTATTGCGGCAAAATCATTCTTTAAAGCCGTACCATTGAGATTTTGAACGACCGGCAGTTGGACCGCCATTTCCAGGACCGTCCTTCTTGTCACATACTGGACTCCAGGGGCCAGATACCAGGTAACACCGCCGGAATCAGGATCGTCAATTCCCTGAACAGTGTTATTGTCCCGCCACATCAGCGTACTTTCCAGAACACCATAGACAAAGCCGACCACTCCGGATGTGAGCCGACGAGGCCACAACCTGTACTGATAGGAAAGATCAAAGCGGATCTCATCACCGAACTCAAACCCGTCGGCCTCAGTTTTCACTGTATAGGACAGTGATCCGTCAAACTGCCGCGCCAACGTCTGCCGGGTCAGAACCAGACCTGCGGTGTAGTCCCAGGAACCGGAACCCAACTGCAAAGGTTGCGGCAATTTGCCGATGGAGTCTGTTGCATCATCCTGTCCGGTCGGCATCTTCAGCGCCATAAAAGGCGCCAGTCGCAGGGTCTTTCCCGGTTCATCTTTTTTCCATACGGTATACCTGGCCAATGCCGTCAGGTCTCCGATGCCGCTGTCCCCGCGTTTCATTCGTCCCAGAGGGGTGGTGACCTCCATCTCCTTATCAAGAACCGGCAGGACACCAAAAAGAGCCAGCTTACCGGTAATCCCATAGGCGGCGATCACAGGAACCGCCCATACCGTCAGATCACGGTCGCCGGGGCTGTCGTCATCCGTTGCCCGGAGAAGTTTTGCCTGGGCCCGGACAAGCATCTCGCCCCTGGCCACCGGCAAGGCGGTGACAAAGGTTATGGGCGCGGCAACGACCTGTAAAGGAACCAGGAGACAGCACATGGATACCAACCAGAAAAAACAGAACGAGGTTAATCGCGTCATGGCTTTTTGGGCTCCATGGTTTCAGGATACAATATCCATGCCCCCTCTTTGCTCCTAATCCGGCCCTTCAACACTACCTGGCGGCCCGTACCGACAACTGCTGTCAGGCGTTGTTTCAGGACATTATCATCCACCGTCAGAGGGATAAAGAGCTCTTTCATCTGCAGGATCAATCCGTTGCCTCCATTGTTTTCCACCCGACCTCCGGCCGTGATCCACATATCGCCTGCGGTAAAACCGGCCTCTTTTACGGCCCGGGGCACATCCTGATATTGTATAGAGCCCTCATGTCCGGCCGTTGCCCTGGCCGTTCCCGCCTGGATATCAACAGCAACCGACTCTACGCCCGGAACATGCTGCATGCGCTTTTCCACCCCAAAAGCACAAAAGGGACAGGCCATCCCGTTCACCTCCACCACAAGCGATGAGACCCGGGCAAAAGCAGGGCATGTAAAGAAAACTAACGCCGTAACCAGTGGAATAAAAAATATTTTCATCATTTTTCCTCTCCCGGTACCGGTATTTCCATCGGGCCGATAATCGGACATTTTTTGAGCGGACCCTGGCCGGGACAACGGGAAACCAGGGCCCTGAGATCATTTTCTATTTTTTGTAAATCTGCAATCTTCCGTCGGATGCCTGCAATCTTTTCCCTTGCCTGCTCGCGCACCTCTTTACAGCTCACCCCCGGGATATCCCGCAAAGCCACCAACTCCTTAATTTCCTTCAAGGAAAAACCAAGTTTCTTGGCCCGTTTGATAAAATAGAGATGCTCGACAATATCAGTGGAATACTGTCTATACCCGGATGTATTGCGCCCAGGCTCGGCAATAAGTCCCTGT
>DRLX01000574.1 GCA_011322715.1 Desulfobulbaceae bacterium | reverse complement strand
CAAAAAGGGATTTTTACGCTATCGGGATCCGTTTCTGTCCGTCAACCATCTGCGGGCCGGTCACTGTGACTTTTCCCGAGATACCGTGACCATCGGCACGGCGGACGACATCAGCCCCGAAGACAGACAGCATGTGCAACAGGTTCTGCGGGGATTTATGCCCTGGCGCAAGGGGCCGTTTTCCATCTTTGATATCGCCATCGATGCCGAATGGCGCAGCAATCGAAAATGGAACCGTATCATTCCGGAACTCCCCGATCTTGAAGGAAAGATTGTTGGGGATATAGGTTGTAATAACGGCTATTACATGTTCAGAATGGTTCCTGAAAATCCGCGCTTTGTCCTTGGTTTTGAGCCCTATGTCCAACATTTTTATACGTTCCGCACCTTAAACGGTTTTGCCCGCAGGACAAATCTACAGATCGAACTGCTCGGGATCGAACATCTGCACCTCTTCCCGAACTGTTTTGACGTGCTCTTCTGCCTGGGAATTATCTACCACCGCCGCTCACCGCTTGATGCCCTGGATGATCTTTTCCGAGCCCTGAAACCCGGCGGCATCCTGATCCTCGAATCTCAAGCTATTGCCGGTGAAGACCCCGTGGCCCTCTTTCCCGAAAAAACCTACGCCAAAGTACCCGGCACCTGGTTTGTGCCTACCGCCTCATGTCTTGAAAACTGGTTGGTCAGATCCGGGTTTTCCACTATCAAACAATTCTGCATGCATCCCATGAACAGCAGCGAACAACGAAAAACCGAGTGGATGATTTTTGAATCCTATGATGATTTTATCCATCCTGAGGACCCTACGCTTACCATTGAAGGCTATCCTGCGCCGTGGCGGGTCTTTTTTTCCGCCGAAAAAACTTAACGGTCCTGGTGACGGGGCTGAAAGACAGGTGGTAATTGCGATACTGTTTTTCCGCCTTACATTTGCTCTTTTCTCTATCAAACTGAGAGAATAATCTTGAAAAATGAGGAGCTAACCGCTATTGAAGAGAAACAAATGATGGACAATGTTATCAATCGCCATGGGCGGCACATAGAATTACCGCTCAAACCGCAACCTGTTCTGCATTGAAAAAAGGTGAATAGACGATGAATGCAAATGAATGTACACTGTTTCACGGCGGCCTGAAGGGCGCGGAAACCGTATTTGGTGAAAATGCTGAGAAATTCGGTGTTAATGAAGTTATTTTTACCTTTGAGGGCCACCGACTCAACCGGGATAAGAATCCTATCATGCTCTCGGAAGAAGATCTTAAACGGGGCGACATCAGCATGGAAATCGCCTCACGAATGATGAACCGCACCTATTATGAAACCGAAAAAATACGGAGGGTTCTTCAGTCGATTTTTCACATGGTCAACAAAGGGCATCAGGTCTTCGTCATCGGTGTCATACTCAAGGACAACTCCGTCAAAGGCGGAACAGGCTGGGCCGTTGAACTGGCGAAGCTCTTCAACCGACCGCTGCACGTCTTTGACCAGAACCAAAATAAATGGTTTACCTGGAAGGACGGTGTATGGGAAGAAGATTCCCCGAAAATTACCCATGACACCTTTGTCGGTTCAGGGACCAGGTATCTCAGCGATGAAGGCCGAAGTGCCATAGAGCAACTCTTTACCGACAGCTTTTAATACCTCTTTTCGCATTCCTCTTGTTCTGCGGCAGTCGACTCATCCAAAAATATAGAGTACTGCCGCAGAAAAGCATCCCCTTGCATCTCTGTTCTATTCCGGGTATAACGTCCTCCAGCGGAAGGACTACTCAACATTTTCTCCACATACAGGTGAATGGACCCAACCTTTATGCGTGAAGACAAATTACATATCATAATTACAGGGGAATCCGGCAGAGGCCGTACTTTTCTCATCCGAAGAAGTCTCCTTCGGCGAGGGGCCGTCTGGACAATCATCGGTATAATGCTCCTCTGTTTAGGCACCATTACCGGTTGTTACCACTGGCGGCAGAACAGTACTCTCCGGCAACAGATTGCCCGGCTGGAGCAAGTCAACATAGGCAATGATCAACATATCGCCCGCGAACTGGACCAGACGAAAGCCGAACTGACCCGAATAAAACTGCAGAGGTTACGGGTCATTGATCGATATGAGACCAGAATTGCCGAGTTGCAGCAGGAAAAAGCCAATCTATACAGCGTCAGCATCAGTCGACTTGACGAGCGCAATAAAATACTCAAAACGCTCATGGATCAAATCGGCATCAAGATTAAAGTCGACGAAGATCCAAGTCACAGCGGTGGCCTTTATATCGACCCGAACATCAAGACGGGTGATGAACTCCTTGATACAACGGATCGTTATCTTACCCTGTTGCAACAACTGCCCCTTGGCCGTCCTATGCCATCGAATATTACCTCCGGATATGGTCGTCGCAAAGATCCTATCAACCACCGCAGGGCTTTCCATGCCGGTATTGATTTTAAAGGCCGGACCGGTGACAAAGTACATGCCACCGGGAGCGGCGTTGTTCGACGTTCCAGCTTCAATCATGGAGGGTTCGGCAACTGCATAGTTATCAGACACACCAATGGCTACGAAACACTGTATGCACACCTCAGCAAACGACTGGTCAAGGCCGGTGACAGGGTGACCCGTGGCCAGGTTATAGGTCTGGTAGGCAACACCGGACGTAGTACCGGATCACACCTGCACTACGAAGTGCATTATCATAAAAAATCCATTGACCCCATGAAATTTTTACGGATCGCCAAACTTCTTTCCAAATAATAATCTCAAAATTATGGCAATTTTTTCCAAGAAAGACACTCTCCAGGATGAAGCCGAGATTGTTTCGAAAGAGGCAATATCCTGTATCATCTCCAAAGAAATGCATATTATCGGGGAGATTGATTTTAGGGGAAAGGCCCGTATTGATGGAACAGTGGATGGGAACATCAAGGGTGAATACCTTGTCCTCAGCGAAACCGGTCGGGTCAACGGCAATGTGACGTTAGGCGCCCTGATATGCCACGGCGTCATTGAGGGTGATATTGACGCCCGTCTGGTAACGGCCCATAGCACGGCCTCAATCAAGGGCAAACTGACCTCGGCCAACTTAACGGTAGAGCCCGGCGCTTCCCTGGAAGGGGAAATCCATAGCGCAAATCCGAATAAAACAGCCCCGACTAAAGGGAAACCGACAGGCTCCGGCAAGGACGGGCAGGTAAACGAAAACAGCAAAACAGCCAACCGGGAATAACAAAGATCCCTGTTCGAAACATTTTGTTTTGTTGCAACAAACATTTCGGAAAAAATCCAGGTTTTCTTACCTTAGGGCCTGTGCAAAAATAAGTGTCACGCACCTTACTTGGCCTTACAGGCCCTTATTTTCCTATACAGAATTCGGAAAAAATCTTTTCCAGCACATCTTCAGGGGTGGTCACCCCTGTAATATCCATTAAACCATCCAGCGCCGCCTGCAGCTCGACGGCCAGTAGATCGGCGGGAATTTGCGCAAGCAATGCCTGGTCAATGCGCCTGCAGGTCTCAAGCATTGCCGACAAAATAGCCTGATGTCGCACATTCGGCGCGCAGGGAAGCTGCTCTTCCAACTCCCGTTCGCAGGTAACGACTTTTGCATAGATGGCCTCCTGCAGCTCTTCAAGACCCTTTCCGGTCCGGGCCGACAAACGAACGGATTCGATACCTGGGAACATTTTTTCCAAATCCTGCAGCTGCTCCTCCGCCACCAGATCCATTTTGTTATAAACAATAAGATGGTTGCGCTTACAAACCAGCCGATACAGCTCCCGATCCTGCTCGGTAATCCCTGCCTGGGCATCGACCATGAACAACACCAGGTCCGCTTCACGCAATTTCTTACGCGCCCGCTCAATACCAAGCGCTTCTACCAGATCTTCATGGGCGTGAATACCGGCCGTATCAACCAGATGGACGGGAACGCCATGGATGGCGATCATTTCTTCAATGGTGTCCCGGGTCGTACCGGGGATATTCGTCACCAGGGCTCGTTCTTCCCGAAGCAGACCATTGAGCAGGCTTGATTTACCAACATTGGGCCGCCCGACAATCACGACATGCACACCCTCGCGAATAACCTTCCCCTGACCGGCGAGATGGAGCAACTCCTTCACCGGCGCTATGACGCTCTCCTGAAGCTGGTTTCGCAGCTTCTCCCTGTCCAGAATTTCGACATCGTCATCGGGAAAATCAATGGCCACTTCCACAACCGCCAACAGTCGAATCAGGACGTCTCGTACCGGGGTCAGCGCACTTTCCAGATTCCCCTGCAGTTGACCGACCGCCAGCCGAACTCCACCCGTGGTTTTTGCCTTGAGAAGATCAATAACCGCCTCGGCCCTTGTCAGATCGATTCGACCCGCCAGGAAGGCCCGTTTTGTGAATTCACCGGGTTCGGCAGGGCGTGCGCCGGCAGCGAAGACCTCAGAAAGAATGGATTGGAGAACCAGATGGGAACCATGGCTGTGCAGCTCGACGACATCCTCACGGGTATAGGTTGCCGGTCCATGCATATAGACGGCAAGAATTTCATCAAGAATTTCTTGCTCCCGATTCACTGCGGAACCATAATATAACCGATGGCTCCGGTACGTCTTCAGATCGGTGCGACGGGGACGAAAAATACGTCGCAGAACGGGAAGGGCGTCGGGCCCTGAAATACGGATTATTCCTATGCCGCCGATCCCGGCAGGAGTGGCAACGGCGGCAATTGTATCAGTTTTCCGTGGAACGGCCACTTTGGCGGCCTCTACGTTTACGGGAAGAAGATTTGTTTCCTTTTCCCGGTTTATAGATAAGAATTTTCTTGAATAGCCCATCGCCGACCGACCGGCTGCGAATGGCCTTGTCCTCCTGCAAGATCATATGTACTTCCCGGCGTTCAGCCGGGTTCAAGGCTGGAATAGCCTGGGTCTTTCCGGTTTCCTTCACCTCTTCGGCGAGCTGCAGAGCACGGGTTCTCAGTTCTTCGGCCCGACGTTGCCTGAAATCTCCGGCATCAAGTGAGAGCATCATCCGATCCGGCAACCTGGAACTCATCATCTTGCGCAACAGGTACTGCATACTGTCAAGGGTGCGCCCTTCACTGCCGACAAGCTCATCTTCATATTCACCGCTGATATGGCAGCGAAGCGCTGTATCGTCAACTTTCAGCGTTATTTCAGAGGGGTAGCCCATTAATTCAACCAACCGGCATATATCTGTTTTAACCTGAACAAGTACATCTTCCGTCGGCGGCGCAACCGATGTAGATACTTTTTTGTTGCCGGTACGGACATGGGTTGTTTTTTTACAACCAGCCGATTTTTTACCTTGGGGGCCCCGCTGTTCATCGGCTGCTGTTTCCGGCTCAGAAGGAATTGCTGCCGTTTCCCGTTTCTTTTCCCTGCCGGTCCGCCCTTCTGATTGTTTTTTCTTTGAACTTTTTTGTGTCTGGGAAGGAGTAGATGGGGTTGATTTCTTATTTTTTCCTCCAGACCCGGAATCAGCAGTCTTTTTCCTTACGCGGATGTGTGCCTTTTTTCTGCACAGACCAAATATTCCGGCGGAACCGGTTTCCAGAACCTCAATATCAAGTTCTTCCTGAGAAACACCGAATTCCCGACAGGCTTCCTCAATAATTGTCGTAACTTCCTGACCGTAAAAATCCTTTCCCTGAGCCATATACGCTATTCCTGTTTCTCAAAGGGTTATGCCGTCGCCTTCACCTGTCGGTTAATAAGCTGTTGCTGAAGGATGGAAAGCAGATTGTTGACGAACCAGTAAAGAACCAGCCCTGAAGCAAAGTTGATAAACATGAAGGTAAAGACAACGGGTAAAAACTGCATAATCTTTGCCTGGGTCGGATCAGCCGTTGTCGGCGTCATTTTCTGTTGCAGATACATGGAAAGCCCCATGAGCAAGGTCAGAACCGGGATGCCGTGGACATAGGGAATATCAAAACCAATCATCAATCTGTCAGGAGCGGAAAGATCATTAATCCATAGCATAAACGGCGCATGTCTTAGTTCAATGGCGGCCATCAATACGCGATACAGGGCAAAGAAGAGAGGAATCTGGATGACCATCGGCAGGCAGCCGCCAACGGGATTGACCTTGTACGTCTTGTACAGAGCCATCATTTCCTGATTCATCCGGCTCGGATCATCCTTATACTTTTCTTTAAGCTTGGCAACCTTGGGCTGCAGTTTCTGCATGTTCTTCATGGACCGCATACCCTTGGAGGTAATCGGCCAGAAGACGGCTTTAATAAGGATGGTCACGATAATAATGGCGACACCGTAGTTGCCTATGTAGCCATAAAGATAATTCAACAACCAGAGCGTCGGTTTTGCCAACACATCAAACCAACCGAAATTAATGGCCTTTGCCAGGTTATGGTCTTCTTTCTTGAGAATGGAAAGCTTTTTCGGACCAAAATACATCTTGTAGGGATAGACTGCGCTCCCCTTTGGCGCCAGCGTGGTCTCGCCTTCGGAGATCACGGTTCTGATGCGGCTCGCCGTGCCGCCGATGGTCACCAGATGGTTGCCTACACGAAGGGGAATCAGAGAGTCTATAAAATAGTTGTCCTCATAGCCGACCCAACTGACATCACCCTGAAAAACCTTTGGTCCGTCCGCCAGTTTCTTAGGTTTAATCTGGTTGAGTTTATTATCGACATAAAGGGCCGGCCCGCGAAAAAGGTAGCGACTGGTCGTACTGCCATGGGCAAAGGGCGTATTATTCATGCTCATGGCAGGAGAAATCCGGACCGGACCTGTTCCCGGATTGTCGATCGTATATTTCATATCGACCATATAACTGTTCCCGTGAAAGGTCATCGTCCT
>DRLX01000573.1 GCA_011322715.1 Desulfobulbaceae bacterium | reverse complement strand
GGCCAGGTCAATATTTCCCGGTGGAAGAAGACAGCCGTGGTACCTATATCTTCAACTCAAAAGATCTCTGCCTGCTGATGCGTCTGCCGGAGTTAATTGCCGCCGGTGCAGACTCCCTTAAAATTGAAGGCAGGATGAAATCCATTGGTTATGTCGGCGGTGTGGTTCGGGTCTATCGGGCCGCCCTTGACTGGATCAAAATGCAGATTTTTTCCGGGACCAGGCCGGAAAAAATCCTTTTGCCCCAGTCTTTTTCCAACGAAATAAACAAGATCGGCACCCGTGGCCGGACTGAAAATTTTTTTGATGCCCACCCTTCAAATGACGGTATGCTCTATGATACAATACGAACACGTCAGGGATATGCTCCAGCCGGTATTGTCCGTGCTGTGGAGCCGTTACTGGTCGATGTTCGCAATCCAATAGAATGTGGCGATCGCCTGGACTATCTCGGCAAAGCTATTGAATCACGGCCCTGCACTGTGGTCGCCATGAAAACGCAAAACGGCGAACCGATCAGTCGGGCAAATCCTGGAACCCAAATCATTCTGCAGACGGAACCGGTGCTTGATGGAGCCACCGTGCATAGTCTGTTGCGTAAAAATATGGAAGGTCTATGAACCCGATCCTTACAGTTCCTTTTCTGACGGAACCTTCGTATATTGATTTTCTCACCACGATCAAAAACCATGTCAACGGCCTCCAGTTCAGCCTGCCCGGCACCCGTATACTGGACAGTCGCATCCGCCTCGAAAACCTGGATATACACAATCAACTGATGTCGGGACTTGCCCGGCTGCCTGGACCGAAAAAATACGCCCTGCTCAACAGCCGTTTTTTCCCGCCCTCTCTGCTGACGGACAAAAAAGGCGTTACAGAGATTATCAAGTCCCTTGATACACTTGCCGAACAGAGACTACTCGATGGTATTGTCTACTGTGACCAGTATCTTCTACAGAAGCTCTCCGAAGAGGCTCCCGGTCTTGCCGCCGCGCTTGAGGCCGTTCCCGGCGCCAACTGCATGCTCGACTCATACGACAAGGTAAGCACCTGGCTTGATTATATCGGTGATACCCTTTTCAGGCAGCCCGGAAAAATCCTCCTTGACCGGTCATTAAATAGAAACCTTGATCAACTGGCCCACACTATCCGCCTGATCAGGGAAAAAATTCCCGGAATACAGATCGAGGTTCTGGCCAACGAAGGATGTCTGTTCCGTTGCCCGTTCAAACTCTCCCATGACGCCTATATCGGCCTGGCCAACGTCTCCGGCAAAGACTCCACCTTCCGCCTCAACCGGGAACTGGGCTGTGTCCGCCTCCTCGGCAACGAGCCGTATCGTATCCTGCGTTCTCCCTTTATCCGGCCTGAAGACACGGAAACCTATCTCTGCCACGTGGACACCATCAAGCTCTGCGGCCGCACCCTGGGTGGTGAATTTTTACAAAACGTTATCCAGGCTTATATCGCCCGCAGGTACGAGGGCAATCTCCTTGACCTGTTAGATGCCGCCCATTGGCTGGCCGAATATCTCCATGTCGATAACTCCATGCTCTCCTTTGATCTTGTCGACATGCTGTCACTCTGTGACGGCGACTGCAACCGGTGCGGTTTCTGTCAGGAGCTGTTTCAATCAATCACCCATCGCCTTCCGCTTACCATAAGGGACAACCGGGCAGCCGTGGATTGACAGGGCCGCAGACTCCGGGTAGATTTACAAGTCGCAGGCATCAACAACTGGATGCTTTGAACAATGAGATTTTTCATCTAATCTACCAGGAGCACATCATGGAGTCTTTTGACACCCTTCTTGATATTTCAACTAAAATTCACGGGCATATCTGTGCCGGCCAGGTCATCGGCGTCCGAATGTCCATGCTGGGCCTTGACCTGATCGGCATTGACGATCCCAAGGGTAAGGACAGAAAAAAACTCTATGTGCTGGTGGAAATAGACCGCTGTGCCACCGATGCCATCCAGTCGGTTACCGGCTGCAGCCTGGGCAAACGTTCCATGCGCTGGATGGATTTCGGCATCATGGCCGCAACCTTTGTCAACCTGGAAACCGGCAAGGCCGTGCGCATCACCGCCCGCGAGGAATCACGGGAACTCTCAGAAAAATACTGTCCTGAAATCGAAAATAAATACCAGCGGCAGCTGGCCGCCTACAAGGTCATGCCCCAGGATGAGCTGTTTGCCATTCAGGAAGTGCGGGCAAATATCCCTGAATGCGATATGCCCGGTCGGCCGATGCGCAGGGTGCAATGTGAGGAATGCGGGGACTGGGTGCAGGACTGCCGCGATGTGCAACAGAACGGAAAAACACTCTGCCGGGCCTGCGCCGGACAGAGATATTGGTCACCCCTGTAAAACGGGATGAAAAAAATTCCTGTAGGGGCGAAGTTATCCGCCTAAACGGCTTCATGTGGGCGAATAAACTCACCCCTGTCACAATACCTGACCATGGTATATAAGGGTACCGCCATCACCCTTAAAAGGTAAATCCCACCAGGGCCTTGACGGAGTTGAGCGGCTCATTGGGCTCCTTGAGTCCGGCATTGGAAATATGGTGATATCGAAGCTCAAGGAGCAGATGATGCACCTCGTTGAGCGGATGTTCAATTCCGATGCCCCCCTGATAGTTACCGTTCCATCGTGCGCCCATACCTGGGATATCGGCAAAGGAATAGACCGGACCGCCGCCGCCGAAGATGTACGGCTGCCAGTCCGGATCGGCGGTGAAGGTGTAGGTTGCAAGAAAATTAAGGGCGATCATGGCGGACACGTCGGGACTGGTCACGATATGGACGGGCAGCTCCATAATGGTTGAATGAAATCCCCGGTACCAGCCGGAGCCGATATTTTCAATCACATGGTGATTATGACGCAGGACCACGTCAATGGTCTCAACCCGCTGGGTGGTCATTCCCCAGCCGGGAAAACTCTGCCCATAACCGGTAAGAATCGCGTAGCTGTCATTGCTGGTATCAAGGAAAATACCGGCCCATCCATTACCGCCCAGGAACAACCCACACAGAACCGACACCGCCAAAACCATGCAGGCCAACCTCCGGCCTGCCCTGTTTTTCCTCTGTGAAGCTGTTTTCCGTTGCATCATCATTGTTCCGGGATGGTCTGAAGGATATATTTGGCCATAATTTTTCCCACATCATCAAGAAGGGAACGATCACTGGCACCAAAATTCCAGGATGCGGCCCAGGAATTATTCCAGCTTGACATCTTTTTGGTGCGTACAACCTTGCCGGTGGCGCCGTCAACAAGACGCAACTCCAGCTCAATGCCGGAGCTACCAACAAACGGGCCGCCCCAGAAGCGGGCGGAAGTGCTCGCTATCCGCAATTTGGTAATATTTGCCTTGACGATCAGGGCGCGGCCCGTTACCGGCTTTTTCTTGTTCAGCGTTTCAACCCGAGAGAACTTTTTCCCCGCTTTCAGCCCCTCCACCATACTTCGCTGCAGGGTGGCGGCGGCATCAGGGTAATCCTTGCCGTATTCAGGCGCTATCGTAAAAGGCGCAACAAAGGCCCGATCATATCGTTTGGCCAACTTTTGCACAACCTCAGACTGGCCGCTGTTCCCCGCTGCCGTAGGTTGCGAACTCCCGCTGTTCTGCGTACCCGCGCAACCGGCCAGAAAAAAAATAACTGAACAAACAAACAGGACCCTGCAGAAAGATACTACCTTCATTTTTCC
>DRLX01000572.1 GCA_011322715.1 Desulfobulbaceae bacterium | reverse complement strand
TGTTCCTCGAAGGTCTCACTTCGTTCGCTATCTGCATCCATAGCATTTTCAGACCTTTCGCGACGACCTTTGTGAAATATGCGGGTTACGTGTAAAACAAAAAATACAACATAGATCATCCGGGGTAAATCGGAATCGGAAAAAGCGGCAAAAAAATGTCTGTTCTGGTATCATGGCTCCATGAAGGAAGAGCAAAAAAAGATAGCCTGCATTGATGTGCGAAGTCTTTTTTCCGGGGATATTTTCACCTCCCTTGGTGTCATTGCCGGGGGCCATCCCTCCGGTATATACCTCGCAGGCGGCACGGTGCGGGATCTTCTTTTCGGACGTCAACCGGCGGATGTGGACCTGACAGTCGCCTGCCACGGCAGGGCCTGGGCGAAAGAACTTGGCCGCCTGACGGGCGGCACTTTTGTCGAGTTAGGCAAAGATGAGGATGCCGGTCGGGTGGTTCTGGGTGCAGAGACTATTGATTTTTCCTCCTTTCGCGCCGGGGCCGTCACCATTGAGCAGGAGCTGGTCAAGCGGGACCTGACCGTCAACGGCCTTGGGCTTTGTCTTGATTCCCTGATCCGCCGAAGCGGTTGTGACGAGGGGGGGGCATTGACGGTCATAGATCCCCAGGGCGGTGTTCAAGACCTTGACCTCGGGTTAATTCGTCTCTGTTCCATCCAGTCTCTTGTCGATGATCCCCTGCGTCTTTTGCGGGTCTTTCGATTTGCGGCCGTTCTCGGTTTTACGATCGTTCCGGAAACCATGGATGCCGTCAGGCGCCATAAGGCGCTGATTGCAACGGTTGCGCCGGAACGTGTGGCCCATGAACTGGATCTGATTATGTCCAGTGATCGGGCCGGCCAGGCCTTTGCCCTGATGGCGGAGACAGGGCTTTTGTTTGAGATCATGCCGGAACTCCTGCCCGGGGTGGGCATGGAACAGCCGGCGAGCCATCATCTTGATGTTTTTGATCATTTATTGGAAACCCTGCAACAGATGGAGCGGATACAGCGGGATCCGGGACTTTTTTTTCCCGGCCGGGCCTCCGTTATGGTGTCGTGGCTTGATAGAGGGCATAACCGCCGGCTTCTAAAATGGTCCGCTCTTCTGCATGATGTGGGGAAACCCACTACCTATGGAATCAATGCAGACAAGGGGGGGCGCATTACCTTTTATAATCATGATCAGGAAGGCGCGGCCCTGTTTGCAACCTTTGCCGGACGTCTGCGCTGGTCCGGGGCGGATACCCGGGCAGTGACCCTGTTGATCGGCGCCCATATGCGGCCGTTTTTTCTGGCCAATGATCAGCGCCGGGGCGGGGTAAGCCTGAAGGCCTGCCTGCGGTTGCTGCGCAAGGTGGGCGACGATCTGCCCGGTCTCTTTATGCTGGCCATGGCGGACGCCCTGGCCGGCAAGGGTGAAGGGAGTCCTGAGAAGATGGAACAGGAGGTGGCCTCACTTTTTGACCGTCTGTACAAGGTATGGCGGGAGCATGTCGTTCCCGTGCAGACGGCAAAACCGCTTCTCACCGGCCGGGACCTGATTGACAGGCTCGGTCTCACTCCCGGGCCTCGGTTTAAAAAAATTCTGGCCCGGGTGGAAGAGGCGCAGATGGAGCAGCGGATAACGACCCATGCCCAGGCCCTGGCTCTCGCCGCCGAGTACGGTGCCGGAGACGGGAAGTAAATCTGATGGCGTCGTAAAAACTTCGATCTACTGCGTCGTGTGTCCCGGGGCGATTCACAACATACTACCTGTATAGTTGAGACCCGCCCCGGAACACCACTCCTTGTATATCTGTGTTTTTACTTAGCCATCCTTAATGATTGTTCGGACTTTTTACGAGTTCATCAAATCTGATTATACAGGACGTAAAAACGATGCGGAAAGAGCAGGATTATTACTTCACCAAAGCGAAAAAGGACAAGTATCCCGCCCGCTCAGTGTATAAGCTGGAAGAGGCACAGGAGAAATATCGTTTTATCCGCAAAGGAAAACGGGTCCTGGATCTTGGCTGCCATCCGGGAAGCTGGAGCATGTATGCGGCCTCAATACTTGGCCCTGGAGGCATCGTTGTCGGCGTTGATCTGCAGGAGACGGATCTTGCAGGCCAAAAAGGCGATGCTGAAATTCATCTCCTCTGTTATGATGTTTATTCCGATGAGCTGGTGCGCGCCATACACAAGCAGTGGCCGGGATTTCATGTGTTGCTCAGTGATATGGCACCCCGGACAACCGGCAGTCAATATGCCGATCATCAGCATTCTCTGCGGCTTGTGCGGCGGGTCCTGGAACTGACTCGGACATTCCTTCACCCTGGTGGAAGCCTGTATGTCAAGGTGTTCCAGGGAGAGGATTTCCCGGAGTTTGTCGACGAATGCAAGCCGTTGTTTGACCGGGTCAAGGTCGTTAAACCGGCGAGTTCACGTCGGGAAAGTCGGGAGGTTTTTGTGCTTGGACGCGGGTATCGTCCGGTATCGAAAAAGAAAAAATTTGATGCATAACTTATTATAATTTCAGTAAATTATCCGTGGTAAGGCGGGTGTGGTAAAATTGTTGCATGTTTTGTAGGGGGCGAATTGATTCGCCTGCTCTGTCATACGGCAATCTGGAGACATGGCGGCCGAAGTACTCCCTATAGTGTTTGGGTTGCGGGCACGTCGTCTTTACCCATAGGTTAATTTTTTACGAGTCCATTATTTAAGCAAGGAGTTTTCCAGTGTCAGGACATTCAAAGTGGAGCACCATTAAACGGAAAAAGGGTGCCAATGATGCCAAAAGGGGAAAGATATTTACCAAACTGATTAAGGAGATCACCATCGCCGCGCGTATGGGCGGCGGGGACCCTGCCGGCAATCCCAGGCTGCGAAGCGCTATTATTGCGGCAAAATCGGAGAATATGCCCAAGGACAATATCGCCCGGGCCATTAAAAAGGGAACGGGAGACCTGGATGGCGCCGTCTATGAGGAGATTCTGTATGAGGGATATGGGCCGGGCGGCGTGGCCGTGCTTGTAGAGACCATGACCGATAACAAAAACCGTACCGTTGCCGATATACGCCATTTTTTCGCCAAGAGCGGCGGTAATCTCGGTGAATCCGGCTGTGTGGGCTGGATGTTTGATAAAAAGGGTTCGATCATGGTCGACCGGGAGGGAGTCGATGAGGATGAGTTGATGGAACTTGCCATTGAAGCGGGAGCCGAGGATGTACTTGAAGAAGAGACCACCTTTCAGGTCCTGACCGAACCCGATGACTTTGCCGAGGTGGTTGAGACCCTGGAGAAAAACGGTATCAAGTGTGTCGAGGCCGGTATTTCCATGATTCCCAAAAACACGGTGGATGTGACCGAAGAAAAGACCGCCCGTTCTTTGCTGAAATTGCTTGATAATCTTGAAGATAATGATGATGTGCAGAAGGTGCATGCCAATTTTGATATCAGCGATGAGCTGATGGAGAATCTGTCTTGAGAGATGCGAATCATCGGCATTGATCCCGGCTCACGGGTCACCGGATATGGTATCATAGTCTGTCGGGGTCCTGAAATTGGTTTTGTTACCTGCGGGACCATTCGCATGGAAAGGGAAACCGATTTTTCCCATCGTCTGTTTATGATTTTTGATGGGCTGTCCGAGGTGATGGACCGGCACCGACCGGACGTGGCGGCTGTCGAAGACCTGTTCGTGGCCCATAATGTTCGTTCAGCCTTGAAGTTGGGGCAGGCAAGAGGGGCGGCCGTGGTTGCCGCCTGTCGGCAGGGTATGCCGGTTTTTGATTATACGCCCAGAAAGGTGAAGGAGAATGTGGCCGGTTATGGACATGCCGAGAAATCGCAGGTCCAGGAAATGGTGCGGGTCTTACTGGAGCTCAGCGCCCTGCCCAGCTCCGATGCGGCCGATGCCCTTGCGGTAGCGCTTTGCCATGCCCATCATATGACGTATGCCGCCCTGTCGATTTCGTAATTATTTCCATATGATTCCATGATTGCATCCTTACGCGGAAAAGTGCAGTGCAAACAGCCGGGGATTGTTGTCCTTGACGTGGGTGGCGTCGGCTATGAGGTGATAACTTCCAGCCGCACCTATGATATTCTGCCGTCGACCGGGGAAGAGGTCTTTTTGCTTGTTCAGACCAATGTCCGGGAGGATGCTATCACCCTGTTCGGGTTCGGCAATATGGAAGAAAAGGAACTCTTCCTGCTGCTCAATTCAGTTTCCGGCGTAGGCCCCAAGCTGGCTATGGCCATTCTTTCCGGAATCGGTGCCGCTGATTTGTGTCAGGCCATTGCCGTCAAGGATATGGCCCGGTTGACGGGACTGTCCGGAGTGGGGAAGAAGACGGCCCAACGGCTCTGTATGGAGCTTGGCGATAAGGTGGGACAACTGTCCGTTCAGGGGATTGAGTCGAACATTTCTCCTGATGCGCCGGCCGTTGCCGAAGGATATACCCTGCAGGATGCGGTTTCAGCACTGGTCAATTTAGGTTATCCGCGCAGTACGGCCTGGCAGGCATTGCGGGCCATACAGCAGCAGGACCCGACGGCCGTTGCCGCAATGAAGGTGGAAGAGCTGTTGCGTCTTGCCCTGCAGGCCATGGCCTGATGGCGTCGTAAAAACTTCGATCTGCTGCGTCGTGTGTTCCGGGGCGATTCATAACATACTACCTGTATAGTTGAGACCCGCCCCGGAACACTACTCCTCGGAGTCTTCGTTGCACTCCGTTTACCTGTATATCTATGTTTTTACTTAGCCATCTTCGAAAATATTTGGACTTTTTACGAGTCCATCTCCTTTTGTTTGAATAAAAAATTACATCAACCTGATGTAGCAATTATCATACCACCGGGAATATGGAATGGAAAATATGTCTGGTTCAGGGTAAATATGCTTCATGAATAAATGTGTTATGGTTTGCTTGCAGGACTGTCTCAATGCTGTTCCTCCCTCTAGCCCCGGTGGACATCCATGCAGAAGGAAATACATGGATAAAAAGCAGGTTGAATGAAATATTTCCTTGGGATT
>DRLX01000571.1 GCA_011322715.1 Desulfobulbaceae bacterium | reverse complement strand
TCGCAGCCACACAGGTTATCCGCCGGATCACAGATCATGAACAGCCGGTTGAGCTTGTAGAGCAGCCGGGAGGCAACCGTATTATTGGCCTGGACAATGTTGTCATTCTCCACATGGCCGGTCATGGGATAGGCGGACCCACTGCTGCCGATACACCAGGGCATGAAATCAAGGGTGTAGCCAAGGTTGACCGCAGCGGCATCGGCCATGCACGCCATCTGCATGGCCTTGTTGGCGTAAAGTGCTGCCTCGGGGGTAATAACGGCGGACAGTTCGTCATTCTGCCACATGGAATCGTATTCGCTCCACCACATGCCGTAATCCTTGTGCTTGCAGAAGCCATACATCATGGGAAAGAGGTAGGCATGACCCTGGGCAAAGGTGGATTCATTGGCAATGTCCACGGAATCCGAGCTCTTGTTCTTGCCGCCGAGTTCATCAATGACCGACGCTCCGATCTGTCTTCCCTGGAAAGCGGAATAGTTGGCCATGGAAACCGTGCCTTCCACGAGAAAGGGCTCCCAATATTCCCAGATCTCGCCAATCTCATAGAAAATGGGTGGAGGCCGGGGGCAGATGCAAATTCCCTCGAATCGCAGCTCAATTTCCTCCCAGTGGACATCTGAAGCCACGTTGAAACCATCGCCGGATTTCGCCCATAACGGGCTGGCAAGGAGCAACAACAGGAGGACGGAGAAAATCGGTTGCTTACTTTTCATCGTCTTCCCCCGCCGGTACCAGAAATTCACGAACCTGCAGCCTGTCGCCTTTCTGGATGATGAGAGCCGGCACCGCAGAAAGGTGCAGCCTGCCTGCAATCTCGTCGGTCAGGTAAAACACCGACCGTTTGAGCTGTTTGATGAGTTCGTAGGCGTGGCCATCGGACAACAGCAGTCGAACCCGGTGATTGTTCGCGTAGGGTGTTTTCTTAAACCACTTGACCTGTACAGGATCGTTACCGTCGATAACCAGCATCCCGCCGGAAAACGAAAGGTAGTCCAGGGGGTTGAAGGTAAAGCCCTTCGGATAGATCACTTTGCCGTCGCCATCCAGCAGATCCCGGTCAAGGGTGTAGGTCATATCAACGAGAAAGGTTCTGTCCATGGTTGCCCGTGGCAGGTGATGGATGTCCTCCGGCTGATACGTTTTCATCCGCTCAAGGAACTCATTATCTCCAAAGCGATTCTTCCTTGCGGCCTCTTCTTTCAGTTCCGCTACCACATCAGGCTCAATGACGGGATATGTCTCCCCCACCACTCCGAGATTTTTAACAGCACCAAAAGCCGGGCCGCCCACCAGGACAGCAAAGACGAGAATCGAAAAAACTCTACAAATCACCTTGCCGCCTCAGCCTGACCATTTCCTGTATTGCTTCGTGGTAGGTTTTTCCTTCGGTCACCATCTGCTCAATCATGGCTATTTCACTGGCCTTGGAGGTGTAGATGAAATAGGCATAGTTGTTGACCACCAGCCGGGCTACGCCGACACCGAACGGGGTATCGAAAAAGAGTTCGGAATACTTGGGCGGGTTGGACTTGACGGATTTCAGGAGCTTCATGGTAAATTCGTCATAGTCGATCAACCCTTTCTTCTGGGCCTGGTCAAAATCCGAGGATTCCAGGTAGATCTTGAAGGCTGAATTGGAGTTGATGACATTGCCGACCTCCCCGAAATTCTCCAGGTCAAGCAGGGACTGGGTAATGACCATGAAACTGCCGTTGTACTTCCGGGCCCGGCGATAGCCTTCATTGATGACCGGGGCGATCATGGCCCCCTTGTCCAGGAACTGCCAGGCTTCGTCAAAGATAACCAGCCGTTCCCGGGAGCGGTCCGAGAGGTAGAGATCCTGGGTCACGGCATTGATGATCAGCAGGGTGACGACCCGGTACAGATCGGGCTGGATCTTCAGATTTTCCAGTTCCAGCACCACAAACTCATCCTTGCAGATATCAAAGGTAGATGGACCGACAAAAAACTTGCCGTGAAAACCATGACTGGTGAACTCCCGGATGTTAAAGGCCAGCTTCCTGGCTGATTCGATCAGCCTTTTATTGTCTGCCATCTCACCCAGGTCTGAGCCCGGCGCGTCCGGGAACTGCATCAGAAATTCATAGACCGTATCGGAATCCGCCTGCTGCTCCTTTTGCTGCCAGGCCCAGCGCACCGCATTGCGGATCAGGTTCATCTCGGTGTCATCACATTTCTCGGAATCCGAGTTGGAATAGGCCATCTGGGCAAAAACCGCTGCCACGCTCTTCAGCTCTTCTTCCGGTTCCCGGATATGGGTAAAGGGGTTGAGGCAGATATCGATGTCCGGTTGAAAATCCAGGTATCTAGCCCCAAGCATATTGGCAATTTTTTTGTACGATCCGCCGATGTCGATGATCCGCACCAGGGCGCCGCAGGAGTAGTAGTTAAAGGCAATGAAGTTGACCTGGAAGGATTTACCGGAACCGGAGGTGGCGCAGCAGAACACATTTTGATTGGTTGCCCCGGAGTCAAAAAAATCAAGCGAGACCAACTGCCCCTTTCTGCCGGTAAAAATCAGTTTCGGCTCCCCGCCGGAACCGGCAAAGTCACCCTGCACCGGCAGGATCGGGGTAACGGAAGGAACCGGGGCTATAAAATCCCGTTCCAGGTTTTCGATGTTCTTGCCGGTTGTGTACAGGCCAAAAGGCAGGGAGGATAAAAAAAGAATTTTCAGGATCATGTTGTCCTGCTGCATGACATAGCCGTTGTTCTCCCATAACCGCCGCACCCGCGTACAGGAATCCCTGGCCTGTTCCAGGTCATCACTCCATACCCAGAACACGGGGATGATTTTGACGAATTTCTCGCCACGCTCCAGATCATCGGTGGCGGCCAGGTATTCTTCCTGCTTGCGCCGCAGGGTCGGTGATAGGGAACCAACCGCCTGCTGGTTGAGGATCAGGTTGCACTTGGCATGGAGTTTCATCTCCAGGCCTGCCTCGAACACGATATTGAAGGTGTAGAGAAAATCGGTCTTGATCTGGTCGGCATCGGAGACCACGCCCCATATACCGCCAAAAAGCGAGTTGGTCTGCAGAGGATCAATTTCCTTGGGTACAACCTTGGGGGTAGTGCAGCAGAAATAATGATCACCGATATGCATATGATCCGACTCTTCCCGGATCACGGTATCACTGTTGATGATCTGTTTACGGAGTGGAATAGTCGGAGAGTAGGTGTCGATATTCTGTTCAGGATAATCAGGCAGATAACGGTTAAACAGCCTACGGCTCCATTCCAACAGCACTTCCGGGGTCATATGTTGGGGATAAAGCAAGGCTGCTTTCAGTGTTTCCTTGATCTGCCGCTTGATATCCAACAAAGGAGCGGTCTTAGCTGCGTCTCCTAATTCTCCCGGTTCAGGCATTTCCGGGCAATCACCAGGCAGCTTGACCGCAATAAACAACCGGAAATTGCGCACCGGAATATTGGAGCACGCCCTGAGTCCCTTCTTCCCTCTGGTCAGAAATTTCACCACTGCATCGGTGTTTGACCTGACAATGGCAACGTCCCTGCTCCTGTTTGCCCGGTATCGGTCAAGGATTGGTTCAATATGTGAATCAGCGTGAAAGATAAGCTGAACCACACTTCCCTTGGGCAAACCTGCCCTGAATAATCCCTCAAGTGAGGTAATGGTTTTAGGCCCGGCATAGATTACCGGCGCACATTCCCATAACATCCCAAGGCTGCAGTCCTGGTTCAGGTAAATTTCCAGCCCAGGATCATAGGCCAGGTAATTGAGAAAGGAAGAAAACGGGGATCTCCTCGTCATTTTCTCAAGATCACTGTGTTTCAGATAATCTCCAGAGCCAAGGATCATCCGTCCCAGGAATTGGTTGACCATTTATTTACTCCTCGCTCAGATCGGTGAGGATCCACTTGGAATCTTCGATCTTGACATAGACGTACCGGCTCATGAACAGCTCATCACCTTCGCCCTTGTAGGGAAGCAGAAGCACCCGGAGAATTTTGGGCGGCTGCAGGAGCGGCTTTTTACCTTCCTGCAGCAGGCCCGCAACCAGTCTGTAACGATTGTCCTGGATCTCACGGGTTATGCCGGTTGCCGGTTCTACTTCTTCCCCAGAAGCTGGTTCGGGATACCGGGCCTTTTTATAGGCGGTCGGAGTATCGATACATTCCCCGGCATCATCCCTGGCCCTGCATTTGAAATTTTCGTTGTAGGGGTTGACTGTTTCCTGCAAGGGGCCGCAGGCAGTAAGGAGAAAAAAGAAAAGGAGGAAACTGTAACGTACTGATGGAGAAAGACGATTCACTGGTCACTCCCACAGGGTTCAGGATAAACGAAAATAGAGAATACAGACTATCTGTGGTTCTATTTTCTTTTTTCTGTGGGGGTGACCTGTACAGAAAAAATGGGGGATCAGGATTGAAAAAAGGCTAATAATGAGGTGAAAAAAGTGGCAATGTACCGATAGAGAAGGATTCTCGCTTGGTTAGGATTAGATTTTCCGGCCTAAACCGTAGACTACGTTGGAAGATGAAGGAATATCTATTCATCTTTCCTGGTTAACAGGTAAGGCGAAAGGCTATCGTCTCTTTCAACATCTGTATCGCCATCTTGCACATGATCATTTTGTCTTTATAGAGCAGGTCAAGGTGGTGATGCCTTGTATGTGAATCCGAATGGAGGAAATAATGTTTGGTCAGATGCTCAAAAGAAACTTTATCTTTATCCGATAGCGTTGTGGAAGGTTCCTGCATTCGGGAAAATAAGAGTCCTTGAAAAATTGCTTCACGCTGGGTTTCCGCGCCATGTATGTGATACATGAGCAGGTGGAGAATAATATCCCTGGTTTCATTGAATAGCGCATCTACCAATCCATGCAATAAGCGTCGGCCGGCCGATGGTAACTCAATCTTGTGTTCCCTGATGATCCGTATCAACTCCATCCCTTTAAAAATCTGATACAATCGATACGCGCCGTTTATTTTTCGTTCAACAGGATGAGGATTGATTGCCTTTATGCCGGGGAACCTGTCCGGAAACAGGTAACCCATCACAGGGTATGTGCGTCGTTCACCCCGCCTGCCTGATCCACTCCAGGTCAGGTTGTTGATCTTTGAAATAGCAGTCCATGGCCTCCACCAAGGTGGAGTATGTTGATTTCCCCTGC
>DRLX01000570.1 GCA_011322715.1 Desulfobulbaceae bacterium | reverse complement strand
GCCGACAATCTCGCCCTCGGACACGGAAAAACTGATCTTCTTAAGGTCCGTGCCAAAGGGATCCGCGGATTTCGTGGACAGGTTGTTGACCGTAAGACTTGTTCTGCCGGAGATCTGCGGCCGTTTTCGGGAACAGACCGGAAGCTCCTTGCCGATCATCATGCGGGCAAGACTGGCCGCGCTTTCCTCGGCCGGTTTCGCGTATCCCGTCACCCGGCCGCCCCGGATAATGGTGGCATTATGGCACAGTTCCATGATCTCGTCGAGTTTATGACTGATGTAGAGGATTGAGCACCCCTCGGCGGCAAGACGGCGCAGGGTATCGAACATGGTGCGCACCGCCTGCGGGGTGAGTACCGAGGTGGGTTCGTCCATGATCAGCAGTTTCGGCTCCTGCAGCAGGCAGCGCAGAATTTCAACCCGCTGCCGGAGGCCGACGGAGAGTGAATGCACCAGCCGTTCCGGATCAAGGGGCAGACCATAGTCGGCGGAGACCGTTCTGATGCGCTCGGCCAGGGGCTCAAGGCGTGGCGAATCATCCATGGCCAGGGCGATATTTTCCGTCACCGTCAGGGTCTCGAACAGGGAGAAGTGCTGGAAGACCATGCCGATGCCCAGTTTTCTCGCATGGGCCGGGTTTTGGATAACGACCGGCTTGCCGTTCCAGAGGATCCTGCCCCTGTCCGGCTTGACAACTCCGTAGATGGCCTTCATGAGCGTGCTCTTGCCGGCGCCGTTTTCTCCGAGTACGGCGTGTATTTCGCCGGGATAAATACGCAGGTCAATGGAATCATTGGCAATGACCGACGGGTAAATCTTGGTCATTCCCTGCAGTTCAAGACGGGGGGTGGTATTCATCTGCGTGGTTCAGTCTCGGGTTGTCGTTTATGGACGAGGTGCCCGTTCACATAGGTGGCAACAACTGCTCTGTCGTCACCAAGAATCATGAGGGCAAAGAGCAGTTCGTTGGCGGTTCGTGTTTTTTGGCTCCGCATGGACAGAAGTTGTGTCGCCCCGGGATCAAGAACGATAAAATCCGCCTCTTTACCGGGCAGGAAATTACCGAGCAGATGATCGAGACAAAGGGCCCTGGCTCCGCCCAGGGTTGCCAGGTACAGCGCCTCGGTGGCCGAAAGGTTCTGTTGTCGCAGCTGCAGGACCTTGTAGGCCTCGTTTGCGGTCTGCAGCATACTAAATGAGGTGCCGCCGCCGACATCGGTGGCCAGGCCGACTTTCACCTTTTCCTTGCGGGCACGATGCAGGTCAAACAGGCCGCTTCCAAGAAATAAGTTGGAGGTGGGACAAAAGGCAATGGCCGAATCCGTTGTCCGCAGTCGGTCCCATTCACCATCTTCTACATGAATGCAGTGGGCAAAGACACTTCTTTTTCCGGTAAGACCGTGATGATGATAGACGTCAAGGTAGTTCTGCCGCTCCGGGAACAGTTGCCGCACCCAGTTGATCTCTTCGCGATTTTCAGATAGATGGGTCTGCAGGTAAATATCCGGATATTCTTTTTTCAGTTTCCCGGCCAGCGCTAATTGTTCATTTGTCGAGGTAGGCGCAAATCTGGGGGTAAGGGCATAGAGCAACCGGCCCCGTTTATGCCATTTCTCAATCAGGGCCTTGCTCTCGTCATAGCCTGATTCCGGGGTATCCAAAAGACCGGCCGGCGCATTGCGGTCCATCAGCACCTTGCCGGCGATAAGACGCATACCCTTTTTTTCAGCGGCTGTAAACAACGCGTCCACCGACTGCGGATGGACCGTGCAGAACACCATGGCCGTGGTGGTGCCGTTTTTTAGCAGTTCTTTTATAAAAAAATCTGCCATACCGAAGGCATACTCTTCATCTCCATAGCGCATCTCGGCCGGGAAGGCGTAATTTTCCAGCCATTGCAGCAGTTGCTCGCCATGGGAGCCGATGATCTCAGCCTGGGGAAAATGAATATGGGTATCGATAAAGCCGGGAACAATTATCTTGTCGCCAAGATCATGGACAGGGCAGGATTGGGGAATTTTTTCTTTCCCATCCGTCCAGGCGCCGAACCAGGTAATCAGGCCGTTATGCACCAGTAATAATCCGTCTTTAACGTGGCGCAGCCGCAGGGCCGATGGATCATCGGCCACTTCGGCTATATCGAGGAATTGCCCCCGTATGGCCAGTTCTTCCTTGCTCATTTTGTAATAGTGCCTTATTCCTGAATTCCTGTCATAAAAACAAGAAATTTTCAGGCTTAACAGGTTGTTATATCAGTATGTTATCTAGTTATCTTGTATGTGCATCATAAAAGTTGCGCATGTTTGTAGGGGCGAATTTATTCGCCTGAGAAAAGCGCCATTTTATCTGGCATGACTTTCAAAAGGCGACTGAAGTCGCCCCTACGGGCCTGGATTGCGAGCGCGTGCAGATGGCGTGCTGCTGAAACATTACTTCATTTTTTCAGGGCTTCCTCGGCAGCATTGATGATGGTCTGGTAGCCGGTACAGCGGCAGAGATTGCCCGCGTGCGCCTTTTTTATCTCCTCTCGGGAGATTTCCCTACCCCTGTTTTCTTCCACAAAGGCGGTGGTGGTCATGACAAGACCGGGGGTGCAGAATCCGCATTGGACGGCCCCGGCCTCAACATAGGCATCCTGGACAGGAGAGAGCTTGCCGTCTTTGCATTCGCCTTCCGTCGTCCGGATCGTTGTGTTGTCCGCCCAGAGAGCAAGATAGAGGCAGGAATCCACGGCAATATTGTCGACCAGCACTGTGCAGGCCCCGCATTCGCCAACACCGCAGCCCTGTTTGACACTGGTGAACCCCAGGCCGCGCAGCAGCTCCAGCAGTGACTGGCGCACATCCACAATCAGTTCATATTTTTTGCCGTTAATGGTCAGGTTGATGGTCCTGGTTTGCATCAGTCGTTGCCTCCCTGGTTGGTAACTGCCTGTCGGGTTACCTTTTTTGCCAGTGTCCGAATAATATGGAGCCTGAATTCCTTGCTCGCCCGCCAGGAAGTGCGCGGCTTGACATCGGCCTCGACCGCATCGGCCAGCCGCTCAAGGCTTTGTTCCGAAATGGTGGAGCCCACCATGATTTTTTCCGCTGTCGGGCAGCGGATCGGGGTGGGGGCGGCAACGGTAAAGGCCAGTTTAAAGGTTTCAACCTCGTCCCCGTTCATCTTTATCGCGGCCCCGCAGCCGATGGTGGCAATATCCATGGCCCCGCGCATGGCATACTTGATATAGGATGCCCAAAAACCGGTATAATTCTCAGGCCGGATGACAAAGGATTTAAGGAGGTCGCCCTGTTGCAGGATGGTGCGGCCCGGCCCGGTGTGGAATCCATGGATGGATTCTGTTCGTTCGCCTTCCAGTCCCAGGACCAGGAGATCAAATTCATACACCAGGGCGGCGCAGGCGGAGTCGGCGCTGACAGCGCCGTTACAGATATTACCGCCCATGGTGCCGGTATTTCTGACCTGCGGCCCGCCAATGGTGAGCAGGGCCTGGGCCAGCATGGGAACATGTTGCCTGATGATCTCACTGTTGATGATCTCGCTAAAGGTGGCG
>DRLX01000569.1 GCA_011322715.1 Desulfobulbaceae bacterium | reverse complement strand
GTCGGGCCTTGAATACCATCGAGAAATACCGGGAAAGCATCGAGTCACGTTGGGTTTCCGGGCACAGTAATGCCCATATTGAGGCGCTGAACGGTATATTCCAGGCAGCGAAAGCAAGAGCACGAGGATTCCGACAAGACGAGACATTCATCAGTATGATTTACCTCTTGGCTTCACTGGTGCAGGATATCCTGAAATCCACATGAAACGTCGAAGAGCCAAAAAAATCGCCTATAATCTTACGGGATCCGGCTTTTTTTACCTGAAATTAGTAACTGTTGCCAAACCCCAGGATGCCAGTCCATGAGCGTTGATTTCCAGCGTGATATCTACTGCCTGTTCGGGTTGCCGATCGATAACCTGACGCGTGAACAAACCATTGCGCTCCTGCGGAGCAAGGCAAAAAAAAAACAAAGCATTGTCTGGTCAACTGTCAATGTGAACTGGGTGGTCCAGGCCTTCGGGGATGATGAATTTCGCACGGCCATTCTGAACAGCGACATTGTCACTCTGGACGGCAAGCCCTTGCTCTGGCTCGCCAAGGGCCTGAAATACCCCATGCGGGAAACTGTGCCCGGATCTACCCTGATTCAGTTACTCTTGGAAAAGGATCCGAACAATCCCATGACAATTTTTCTGTTCGGCGGCGAAGAAGGTGCTGCTGAACTGGCTATGAATAAAATCAACCAATACCCCTGTGGCCTGGAGGCTGTCGGCGCCCTGAACCCAGGCTTTGGCTCCATTGAAGAAATGAGTACTGACGCTATCATCAACACAATTAACAAAACCAGACCAGACATCCTCCTGGTTGCTCTTGGTGCGAAAAAGGGAACCCAGTGGATTGAGTATAACCGGCACCGCCTCAAGGCTGGCATTATCAGCCACCTGGGCGCCACAATCAATTTTCTGGCTGGGACGGTGCAAAGGGCGCCACGCCTGTTTCGATCCTTTGGCATGGAATGGATCTGGCGTATTTTTCAGGAACCAAAACTCTTTTTCAGGTATGCACGTGATGGTTTCTTTTTAACCAGCTATATCATTATACGTATACCTGCCTGGCTGAACTACAGGCGCTACAGGCCCAATGATATTGAAAATATGGACGAAATTATCCTGAAAAGAAAGAAAGCTATTATATTCGGTCGGTATGTCAATGTTCCTCTCAACTCGACCCTACGTCAGCAGTTGTTTGAAAACTTACAAAAAAAACAAAATCTATATATAGATTGCAGTAGAACACTATGGATTGATGGTCGATTCGCTGCCCTGGCTCTCCTTACTCATCATCAAATGAAAAAAACCGGGCAAGAGTTAACCATGGACGACAATGGGAAAAAATTACTGAGAATATACAACTGAAAAAACTTAAAACAATAGAAAATGCCTTGATATACACGACTGACTACGGCCCACATAACTCTATGTGTTCATAGCATATACTGGCACTGCCTATGATTTGTGTCAGCATCTAGTTTCGCCGTCGCTTCCATGCGGCCTGAGCGAGTGCGCGAAAAGCAGAGTGCCCATGATTGCTCGCCATGAGCAGATTTCATCATACGAAAAACACTTTCTTGCAAAGGACCGAATGACTCCACTCGTTCCCATAATGTTGTTTGGCTGGGTACCATTTAGTATCTTTTTGTTTTCTATTCTCAAACCACATCAAGCTGTTCTTGTTGCCGTCATTGGCGGCACCCTTTTTTTGCCAATGACCGGGTACGATTTCCCAAGTATTATTCCACCATTTACCAAAGGTACATCCATTGCAATTGGATTAGTCTTGGGCGGTCGAATATCCAGAAAAAGAAGGAAGGCACAGTTTCACTGGAAACTTATCGATCTGCCCATGCTGCTCTGGTGCACAATACCGCTGGCGACATCTCTCTCTAACAATCTTGGCTGGTACGAAGGAGTGAGCGGTCTCTGGAATACAACAATGGTATGGGGGGTTCCTTACTTTGCAGGTCGAATTTACTTTGATAGTATGGAAAAATTACAGGACCTCTGCCGCGCCCTTGTAATTGGCGGCCTGATCTATATACCTCTTTGCCTATACGAAATACGGATGAGCCCACAGCTCAGCAACATGGTATATGGTTTTTTCCCGCATATTTTTGCTCAGCAGCGTCGTTATGGGGGGTTCCGACCAGTTGTCTTTATGCAGCATGGCCTGATGGTTTCTCTGTGGATGGCAACAACGACCACCGCAGCTTTTTGGCTATGGCGAAGTGGCTTTATGAAGAGTGTCAAAGGGCTTTCCATGTCACTGTTTGTGCCGCTTTTTATCCTTACCACTATACTCTGCAAATCAGTAAATGGCTGGTTCGCAATGCTTCTTGGTTTCGCCAGCTACTTTCTATACAAATCCTGTACATCGATCCGCCCCTTTCAAGTCTTGTTGCTGATAATCCCTTTTTATATTGCACTCCGTATCAGCGGAGTACTGGCGGGGTCGACAATCGAAAATTTTGCGAGTCAATTCGTTGACATCAGTCGACTTCAATCGCTGGAATTACGCCTCCACGAAGAAGATCTTTTTATCC
>DRLX01000568.1 GCA_011322715.1 Desulfobulbaceae bacterium | reverse complement strand
GCGGCCGGTTGTTGGCGATATGATGTAATTGTTTAATATACCGATAAATTATTGGTAATGATCTTTTTTTGTCGTTGCTCTTCACCACACCCTGTTTTATCCTATTGTTACAAACAAATTTTTTCGGGGTGGTCATGCGGTTTTTTCTTGTATTTCTGAGCAGTTTTTTTCTATTCGGCTTTGTTTCGTCAATGCGGAATATTCAGGCGGCAGGGCAGAGAGATGACAGCGTTCGCCTGCGCTCAAATATCCTCGCCCTTTATCGTGTACAGCGAAATATCCTCCATTCACTCAAGACGAATAAAGCCGGAAAAAATGTTTCCAGCCGAGAGGAACACGAGCTGCTGATTTTTGTTGGCTATCTCAAAGAGCGTAATCGCGCGTACTGCACAGAGCTGGAAAAGAGGGCAGGCAAGACGGCGGTCGCTGATCTTCCCTGCCCGGTTGATGATATTCCGTTGCCCCATACGCAGGCTAAGACAACCAAAGAAGAGATTTCCGAACTTGATCGACAGCTTGATGCATCCCTGGGCGAGTTTGATGAAATGCTGCTCAAAGAGCAGGAGCGGATAGCGGCCCACCAGCCTCGGCAACGTGAATCAGGCGGGCAGGCGTCATCGAGCGGTAACGGCGGCTATGGCGGGCAACAGGGAGAGCAGGGAAGAACTGCCACCGTCGGAGCTGCCGGTGGGCGGGCATCGGATAACCGCCGGAAATCCGGGCAGACATCGGCCGCAAACGGCCAGGGGCAAAACAATCGACCGGCAACCTCCGGCGCTACCACTGCCGGAGCGCAGGGACAACCACAAACCGGGAGTGTTAATGGTCCCGGTGGTGACAAGCTGCACGGGGATGATGATATCGTGGCCAGACAGCTGCGCGAAGCGGCGGAAAAGGAGACCGATCCTGAACTGAAGGAAAAGCTCTGGCAGGAATATAGAAAATACAAGGAAGGCCGCTGATGTATCGTTACGAACAAACCCATTGGACGTGGTTTTTTCTCTGTGCTGTTTTTCTTTTATTGGGGGGGTGCGCCGGTATTCCCGGCAATCAGGTGGAACACGGTATCCGGCCCATGGTTATGGACCATGAACCTGATTCTTCGGAGCTGCTGGACGTTTCGCTCAAGGTGCTCGATCCGGGAACCCTTCCTGATGACCCGAAAGAACGACGCGGCCTTTCACCGGAAATACGAGATGCCGAGGCCCGGTTTTTTCCGGTCCATTTGAAATACACCCTGCAGGATACCGGCTATTGGGGTACGGTCAGGGTTGTTCCCGATGATGATATCGGTGCTGATCTTCTGGTGCGCGGACGCATCGAGTATTCCGACGGAGAGAGTTGTGCCGTCTCTATTGAGGCCGTTGACGCCACCGGCAGGGTCTGGCTGCAGAAAACCTACGCAGAGACGGCGCGTCCCACGGAACGGACCGTAACCAAGCCGGAGCAAAAAGATATCTTTCAGGATCTATTTACCACTATTGCCAATGACCTGGCCTCGTTTCGCAAGACGCTTTCGCCTGCACAAGTCACTGAAATCCGCCGGGTCGCCGAGCTGCGTTATGCCGAGACCATGGCGCCGGATGCCTTTAAGGATTATCTGAAGAAAGATGATGCCGGCCGTTATCGTATCCTGCGCCTGCCCGCCCGTGACGATCCAATGCTTGTGCGGGTACGCAAATTAAAGGTCCGTGATGATATGCTGGTCGATGCTATTAACGGCTATTATAATGCCTATTATCGTGATCTCTGGGAACCCTATACCGACTGGCGTCGGTTTCGCGGTGAAGAGGTTGCCACCATGCGCAAACTTGAGCGACAGGCCCTGACCCGGCAGATCCTCGGTGTTGCCGCCATTGTCGGCGCCATTGCCATCGGCGTGGCCGGAGACAGTGATGTCGTCAACCGGACGGGATCTCTTCGGGATGTGATGATCATGGGTGGAGCGGCGGCCATGTATTCCGGGTATCAGAAGGGGAAGGAAACCGAGATCAACAAGGAGGCCATCGAGGAACTTGATACCTCGTTTAAGGCGGAGGCCGAGCCCCTTGTTGTTGATGTCAATGGCGAAACCATCCGTCTGACCGGGTCGGCCGAACAGCAGTACACCCGTTGGCGGCACCTGCTTCGGACTATGTATGCCCGGGAAACGGGTATGAATGATGAGGTGCAACCTCTCCAGCTGGAACAAAACAATTCTGCTGCCGACCTGGTCACTGGACCAGAGAAAAAATAGCTCTGATTGTATTTTTATTATGGATATACAAGAAAATAATTCTCAGGAAGCAGCAACGAAGCCCCCTGAACTTGTTCCGCCGGATGCGGAGCCGGTTACCCCGCGCCGGGGCAGCCTTATGCTTCTGCTGTTGGTGGCCTTCACTATTTTTATCATTCTTGATCTGGCCATCCTGGCCTGGTTTCTTCTGCCGGGAAAAACGGAAAAGAAGCAGCCGCCGGTGCAGCAGAAACAGGAGCAATCCGTCAAGGGTCCGGAAAAGGTCCAGGTAATTCCCAAGGAAAATACCAGCGGTGTTGTTCAGACGTCCATGGTCGGTAATCGGTTGCGTGACCGCTGGCTGCAGTTGCAGGCTGAGGCTGAGGCGGACGGCATTAATGACTGGGCCGGCGATTCCTTTGGTGCAATCAGGGAAACAGCTGCCGAAGCAGACCGGTTATTGGATGGACACCGGAATACAAAGGCCGCCGCAAAGTATCAGGAGGCGACAACCGCCCTCAAGTCTTTGCAGGCATCCCGGCCCGCATTGCTGACCGACGCCCTTGCCGACGGCACCCGGGCCCTTGCCGAAGGTAACGGTGAGACTGCCATCAAATTCTTTATCCGGGCCCTGGCACTTGATCCCGCAAGTGATAAGGCAAGACGCGGTCTTGATCGGGCAAAAAATATAGACCAGATTATGGCCCTGTATGCAGAGGCGCAGGCGGCACAGGAAAAGGATGAACTCAAGGCCGCCGAAGATATTTTGTCGCGTATCAGGACACTTGATAGGGAATTTCAACCGGCAGTCAGTGCCCTGGTTCTGGTTCGGGCCAAACTGGAGGAGCAGGCATTCAACGGGGCCATGGCCGGTTTTGTTCAGGCCTTGACGGAAAAACGGTCAAAAGCCGCCCGTGCATATCTGGATCGTGCCGAAAAGCTGCGGCCACAATCGTCCATGGTCCGGGACGGGAAAAAACAGTTGCAACAACTTGCCGCCCTCCAGACCCTGAGGCGGTTACAGAGCCAATACGGGAAGGCGGTCACTTCTGAGAACTGGGCACAGGCAAGGGATATCTGTCGGCAGGCCTTGCAGGTCGATCCCCGGGCCGCCTTTGCCCAGGCAGGTCTGGAAAAGGCAAAGAAACGTCTTGCCCTGGACACGGCCATGCAGGCCATCCTTGATGATCCATCACGTCTGCAGGAAAAAGCGGTACTCGTTCAGGCCCGGCAGACCCTGGCTGCAGCCCGCAGTGTTCCAGATCCAGGGCCGCAATTATCACGACGGATTACCAAAGTGGATGCTCTTCTGGCGGTAGCCGATAAACAGGTCAACGTGGTCCTGCAGTCGGATAATGCCACAGAAATAGTCATCTACCGGGTTGGAAAAATGGGGCGTTTTACCCGGAAAACCGTGCATCTCCGACCCGGCCATTACACGGTCGTCGGCAGCAGGCCGGGCTTCCGTGACGTGCGCCGGGAGTTTGAGGTTCGAGCAAATGATAGACAGCCGCAGTTGACTATTCGTTGTACGGAGGTGATTTGAGCAGGATCTTTGAGATTATCACTTCCCGGGGCAGTCGGACCTTTTCAGAGGCAGACCTGCCCCTTGCCGTTGGTTCCGGGAGAAGGGCCCGAATTTCGCTGTCGGAAGGTCCGAAGGTAGCAGCCTGGCTGGCCGAGTCACGTGGTTATCTCTACCTGCAGGCCGAGTCCGGCAGTTCAGTCTACCATAACCATGAGCATCTTGCAGGATCGGTCTGGATCAAGTCAGGGGATACCACTCGGATCGGAAATTATCTTCTTCACTGGTCGCTTATGGGCGACCGGGTTGAAGTTCGGGTTGAGGAAGCCCTGCCCGGAAAAGCGTCGCTTGCACCGCCTGTTGTTGAACCATCGGTAGATTCTTTGGAAATAAAGCCACTGCCGAGAGTGGAACAAAGGCCCCTGCCTGCGCGGTCGGGACGGCGGTTTGTTATTGGCGCCTTGTTGCTCCTGCTGGTCCTGGTCGCTGCTGCTGTCTTTCTCCTCACCGCAGAGCGGGTGCAGATCGAGGTCCAGCCCCTGCCCGATCATCTTCAACTCTCCGGTTTTCCTCCGGCCGTCAAAATCGGGGATACTTTTCTCTGCGCAGGCAGCCGCTACAGGTTTTCGGCCCGGAAGGCTGGGTACAGACCACTTGTTACGCAACTTGCCATCGGCCCGGACAGGGACCGCTTTTCCTTTACCCTGGAAAAACTGCCGGGTCGGGTCTCCTTTACCAGCAGCCCGGTCAGCGGCGTCGAGGTTCGTGTTGACGGTCGTATTGTTGGTAAAACGCCCCTTGAAGACATGGAACTTACAGCCGGTAAGCACCGGTTACGGGCACAGGTTGCTCGCTATCTGCCATTGGAGCAGAATTTGATTGTTGAGGGCGCGGGAAAGAAACAGGTCGTGTCCTTGTCCCTGCAGCCGGGATGGGCCGAAGTGGCGCTTACGTCGGACCCTCCCGGAGCAACGGTCATGGAGCAGAAAAATACGCTGGGTACAACTCCACTTACCGTTGAGCTGTCGGCCGGGCAAAGGAAAATTGTCTTTGTGAAGAAGGGATATTCCCCTGTTGATCTTACGCTTGCGGTAACAGCGGGCACGTCCTTTGCGGCCAAACCCGTCAAACTTTTTCCGGCTCCGGCCCGGGTTCATTTTCGTTCCGTACCGCCCGGCGCTACAGTTGTAGTTGGAGATCGTCTCCTCGGGACAACACCGGTGACGGTGAACCTGCCGTCAGGCAGCCGGACAATTCACCTGCAGCTTGTCGGCTATAAACCCATGGTTCTTACGCGCCGGTTTGCTCCGGCGGCTGATCAAGAGGTGGCGGTCAAACTTGTTCCCCGCTATGGGACGGTTTTTTTGACCACTGATCCGGTGGATGCCGTTCTCTTTGTCGACGGAAAACGACATGGCCCGGCCACCGGACGGCTGCGGCTGACCACCCGGGAACATCGGTTAACGGTACGGGCCAGGGGTTTTGTTGATACCTCCCAAACCATCCTGCCCCGGGAGGGAGTCAGCACAAGACTGGCCATCCGGCTGCGCAAAAAAGGGGAGAAAAAAGAGGTCCAACGGACCGGGCGCAATATGCCGACGACTGTTGATGTCGGCATGATAGGACTGGGACCGGCAACAGTGCTGATGGGCGCTCCCCGCAGGGAACCAGGCAGGCGGGCCAACGAGCAGGATCGGGCGGTACGCCTTGTGCGGCCCTTTCTCATGGCGGCAAAACCTGTCACCAATGGAGAGTTTCGCCGGTTTCGGCCGGGACACCGGTCCGGAAATATCGGCAATATGACCCTGGATGGCGAAAATCAGCCGGTGGTCAATGTCAGTTGGCAGGAGGCGGCTAAATATTGCAACTGGTTAAGCCGACAACAGGGATTGCCGGAATTTTACCGGCAACAGGGGAAGACAATGGTACCGGTCCGTCCTTTCAATACCGGCTATCGTCTGCCCACAGAGGCCGAATGGAGTTTCGGCGCCCGTATGGCCGGGAGAGGACAGCGGGCGCGTTATCCCTGGGCGGGTAAATTTCCACCCCGGACGGTCTTGGGAAATTTCGCTGATGAATCGGCGCGGTCCCTGTTACCGGTGGTAATCAGCCGCTATGACGATGGTTTTGCCGTCACCGCTCCGGTGGCACGGTTTCCGAAAAATCCCGGCGGATTTTTTGATATGGGCGGCAATGTCAGGCAATGGTGCCATGACTGGTATACCGCCTACGCCGGGCTTGGCGAACAAAAGGAAACGGTTGATTCCATGGGTCCGGCCTCCGGTACCCATCACGTGGTGCGCGGCTCCTCCTGGCGGGATGCGACCATGCCCACCCTGCGCCTTTCCTATCGCGGTTACAGCAAGGTTGCCAAGGATGATATTGGTTTTCGAGTGGCGAGGTATAAAAAATGAAATCTTTTCTCTGTTGTCTTGCGATGCTGGTTGTTTTGTCTCTTTGCCCCTTGCCCGCCGATGCCACGGAACCTGCAGCACCGGCCCAAAAGCAGGCTGAACAGCACAGAGAACAGATCCCTGCCCACAAGACGGCAACAAAAAAACCTAAAAAGAAAAAGCATCCCGCAGCGACAACCTTTACGCCCTCGGAAAAGATCGGCGCCGACACGGTTATCGCCTTTCCGGTTGATATATAAAATTTTTTGGCCCGGTCTATAGCGCCTTACTTCTGGATTTCT
>DRLX01000567.1 GCA_011322715.1 Desulfobulbaceae bacterium | reverse complement strand
CGACTATAAAATCCAGGTCGTTTATCATCGGGCCAATCGCTATCAATGGCCGCAGCCCGGTGTGCTGACGGCGCTTACCACCGGCATTATGGTTTTTCGTAATGCCCCCTGGGAAATTGCCGCCATAGCAGCGGCCGCCGGTGCCGATGCCCTGTGGTCAACCGAGGTGACCAACGGCCACTATGAGATAATAGTGACGACTTCAATGGTCAATAACAACCTCTACCTGATGCGGAAATCAGACATTTATTATATCAATGACGTTGATTTCTGGCAGTATCAGCCGACCCGGCCGGCAGGTGAAATTGAACTGACCAGCTCCGGGTTTTAACGTTTTTTCAAAAAAATAGTGCATGGCTAAACGATTGTTCGATGACCTCTCCCCTGGTGAAGGGGTATCAGGCCCTCAATCCTTTAATGCCCGTCCGGGAATTATGAAATATTGCATTTTTTTCTGTACCATTTTACTTTTTACCGCCACTCTTACCGGCTGCAGCCGGTTGAACTGCACTCCTCTTGAGCAACTGTTGGGAGCGGACGTTAATCTTGTTTCTCTCGGCAAGAATATTTCCGATACCCTTATCGCCCAGTCAATGCCGCCGCTGTTACCGCGTCAGCCTGCGCAGCCGATTTTTATCACCACTCCTGTCAATAACGATAACCTGAAAAGCTCTTCCAGCTTTGCCCGCAGTCTGCAAAATTCCATTGGTGCTGAATTTGTCAGACAGGGCTTTGCCGTCAATGAAATAAAGCTGCGCGGAAATGTCGTCATTAACCAGGGGGAAGGTGAGTTCATGCTTTCACGTGACCTGATGGAGTTGAAGGAGAAACAACGGGCCCAGGCGATTGTAGTCGGCACCTATACCCTGGCCGACAGAGTTATGTATCTCTCCATCCGGCTTGTCAGGCCGGGTGACAGTGCTATTCTTGCCGTGTATGAAAAACGTCTCTGTCTGGATGCCCGCAGCCTGCAGATGCTCGGCCTCCAGGTAAGTGAAGAAGACCCCTTCCCACAGCCCGGTGAATCATGGCTTGACCGGTTGCTCTACTGGTAATCTTACCGCCCGGGTTATCCCTTCTTTATATCAAATACACAATTCGTGAAGCCGACACTGTAGACGTGGTTGTATCGACGTTCGAGTGTCGAATAACTTCAGAATTCAGGTTAAACCAGCATGGTTGGACCATATTATCAGGCCACAGCCACAATGAATGATGAAAATAGTCCATAAGGGCATCACTTCGTGGGCTATTTTCAGATAAAAAATAGCCCGTGCGGTTGCACGGGACTCATGTATTGACTGCCGGCTCACAATGGAGTTATCGCAAATAGTCCCCTGGGGCAGATCATACCAGGAGTACAGAGATATGTTTCTGCTCACCGACAAGGATCGGGCCCGGACAATCCTGGGCTGTGGTGATGGTCCGGCTTCTTTTAATGCAGAGCTGTCGCGGGCAGGTGGCTCAGTGGTATCCGTTGATCCAATTTACCGGTTTGGCAAGGAAAAAATACGTCAACGTATTGTTGAGGCCTATCCTCAGGTGCCGGCACAACTCTCCCTGAATTTTTCCGATTATCTGTGGACGAAATTGGGCGGTGTGGAAGAATTGGGGCGACTCCGGATGCAGGCCATGGAGCTGTTCCTTGCCGATTATGAAGCGGGTAAAAAAACAGGCCGCTACCAGGCCGCCTCGCTACCGGCCCTTCCTTTTACAGACAAGGCCTTTGATCTGGCCCTGTGCTCGCATTATCTGTTTCTCTACAGTGCGCATGTCGGGCCGGAACAACATGCGGCATCGGTGCTTGAATTATGCCGTGTTGCCCGTGAGGTGCGTATTTATCCACTTGTCGACCTTGACGGCAGGAGATCAAGGCATCTTGGACCGATCCAGGCTCTGCTTAAAGAGAGCGGCAAGGAGGTAATGCTTGTTCCGGTTGACTACCGGTTTCAGAAAGGGGCGACCGAAATGCTGGTTACAGGGTGACGATTTTATGGCGGATGGCGTATTTGACCAGACCGGCAATGGAGTGGATATCCAGCTTGGCCATGATATTTTTCCGATGTGTATCCACCGTGCTGGTAGAGATACATAATTTTTTGGAGATTTCCTGGTTGGTCAATCCTTCGACCACGAGCTGCAGTATTTCCCGTTCCCGTTCCGTCAGAATATTGCCGCTGCCGCCTCCGGTTTGTTTTGCCAGACCGACAAACTCTTTCAGGACCGGTTTTTCCAGGGTCGGCGAGACAAACATATTGCCTGCCGCCACCGCTCTGATGGCATCGATCAGCATGTCAAAGCTCTCCTCTTTGAGCATGAATCCAAGGGCGTTGGCCTTAAGGGCTTCAACGGCATAAAAACAGTCGGCATGCATGGTAAGTATCAGATTTTTAGTCTGCGGTGCCACTCTGGCTAGTCTGCGTGCGACCTCGATCCCCGTTAATCCGGGCATGGCGATATCAAGCACCGCAACTTCCGGCTGCAGTTCTTCAATCAGGCGCAGGCTCTCCTGTCCGTCACTGGCCTCCCCTATAACCTGAATGTCCTTGGTGGACGACAGCAAAGTGCGAAGTCCCTGGCGAAACATCTGATGATCGTCGGCGAGAAATGCGGTAATCATGCCTCTTCCTCCGGGGGTTCAAGTGGAATGTCGATCGATATCCGGGTGCCTTTACCAGGCTCTGATTCTATGGAAAGCGTGCCGTTTGTGGCAATGGACCACTGTTTTATGCTGGCCAGCCCTATTCCTTTGAGTTTTTCGGTGTTCGGACCGATATCTTCAGGATCAAAGCCCTTGCCTGCATCATCCACGGTCAGGCGCACATGGTGGCCTGTTTTTTTCACCGTCGCAACAATTTCTTTTGCCTCGGCATGTTTCCATGCATTGTGCAGCAGTTCCTTGAAGGCACGAAACAGGTAAATTTTTTGAGATTCGGTCAGACCGAGAGAACCGGCAGCGCCATAAACCGTAACCTCTATACCCGTTTGGCGGGTGAAGTTATCGCCATACCAGTTCATGGCCGGCACAAGACCCTGGTTATCGAGAATAACCGGATACAGGTCGAAAATCATAGTCCTGATCTGGTGGATCATTCGTTTGACCAGAGTACGGGTGGTTGTCAACAGCTCGTCAACCCTTGACCCTTGTTTTGCGTTAAGGTCCCGGGTCCTGTTTTCCGCTTCCTGGAGTTTGAGGTTCACCAGGGCCAGATTCTGGGCCATTTCTTCATGCAGGACCTGGCCCATGTGGCGCCGTTCCCGTTCTTCGGCCAGGACGATCTCTTCCTGCAGTTTTTTCTGAAATCTCTGCTGTGCCTCCTGCCGTTTTTTCTCCTCGGTAATATCTCGCAGGATCCCCTCATAACCAAGAAGCGTTCCATGCTTATCATATCTCGAGGTAGCCGTCAGGCGGCAATGACGGATCGTACCGTCCGGACATTGGAGCCAGGTTTCATAATCCTTGACATATCCTTTTTCCTGGATGTCCTGTTGCAGAATCGGATTTCCGTCCTGTCTGTCTCCGTTTCGGCAACAGTTCAGGGACAGTTGTTGAAGAGTATCGGATTTTTCAATGCCGAGCATCTTTCTGCCGGCACCATTGATGTCGATAATCCTGCATTGGGTATCGGTGACAAATATACAATCCCTGGAATTTTCAAAGATCTGTCGATATTTTGATTCGGAAATGCGGAGTCGGCGGATGGTCTGTTCCAGATTTTCCGCCATTTCATTAAACAGATGACCGAATTTTCCCATGTCGTCAACGGTATAGACCCTGGCCCTGGCGGAAAGGTTCCCCTGGTGGATCTGTTTTGCCGCTAGAGCCAGAGAAACCACCGGTCGGGAGCAGTTCCAGGCAAGAAGAACGGCGGCGCCGATACAGAGGAGAATAAGTAACAGGGTAAATGGAACAAACGATTGAATGTATTCATTCATCCCGACCAGTAGGTCGGCATCATCGACAATGGTCAAAACCGTCCAATAATTATCCGCAACTGTTGGACCATCGGAATGCAGATTGATGCGTCGAAAGGCAAACAACGTTCGACGGTGTGTTTCCTCACTGGTCCTGATGACCGCTCCCTTGTGCTTGTTATGAAGCAATGCGCGTAGCTGTGGTTCATCTCGGAAAAAGTTATCATTGCCGTTGAGCATAAAGCCAAAGGTCTTTTTCGGATTGTTGTGAAAAAGGAAAAATCCGTTTTTATTGATAAGGAAATAGTTAATGCCGGGGCTGACCTTTTCCTGTTGGTTTCTGAGCAGGTCAAGGATGGAGGCGCCGAACACGTTGAGAACCAGCACTCCCTTTCTAAGGCCATTATCATCAAAGACCGGCGTGGCATAACGGAGCACGGGAACCAGGGGACGTTCTATCTTTCCCTGTTCGATATTGAGATCCATGGGCGAGATATACACCCTGGACGGTGGAAGCTGCACTGCCTGTTGAAAATAATACCGGTCGGATTTGTCCTGCAGCAACGTATCTGAGGTCAGCCAGACCTGGTTGCTTTTTCTGTTGACGCGGACGACCTCACGGCCGTCTACATCCAGGAGGCGTATTTGCTGAAAAATTCCATGGTGCCTGGCCAGAGAGATAAAAGTGGTTTGAAGGCGGTGCAGGGCTTCTTTTGGTAGAGAATTACCTGTGCTGTTGAGGAGATCGTGCAGGCTGGAAAGATCTCTGAGCATGAGCAGGTCCCGCCTGACCCAGCTGAGCACGGAATGGATGTCGGCGTCGATCATCTCAAGATCGACGGCCGCCCGTTCCCGGGCACGGTCAAGGGCGAACTGGCGCTGCTTGTACCGGGCAAAGCCACTACTGACAATAACCACCGAAACGGTGAGCAGGATGAAGATGACGATGAGTTTTCCGCGTAGACTGGTCCACATG